>CAUPNJ010000018.1:0-10160 GCA_963512515.1 uncultured Candidatus Saccharibacteria bacterium
GTCACCACCAGCCCCTCACGCGGCTCTGGTCTGTCTCTGTTTTTTGCTATTTTATTCACTATTCTCCTCGGCGCAGTGGTTGGCGCTATCACTTACTTCGCTTTTTTCCAAAAATAACCTTAAATTCCGTAAAAAATCAGCCCTCAAAGGCTGATTTTCAATTTACTCTATTTGGTGCGAGTGCAGAGAATCGAACTCTGATCTCAAGTTTGGAAAACTTGCATACTAACCGCTGTACTACACTCGCAAAATACTTCTGGGGTGGGAAACCGGATTTGAACCGGCGACCTTCTGGACCACAATCAGATGCTCTAACCAACTGAGCTATTCCCACCAGAGGCGCGCATCTAAACTAGCGATAGATCCACCAGTTAAGATTGTTTAATTATAGCATACTTCCTCTAACTCGCCAACCCAGCAAAACCCCAGCAAAACCCCAGCTAAAACCCCTTAACTCGTCGCATCGGTGGTTCTTTTGGCAAATTTCGAGTTTGTGGCATCTGATGTCTAGCGTTCGGCGCCTCTTTTTGCACTACCCCATAGCGATTTCTGGGTTCATTTTCGGTTGCGCCATATCTTTTTCCTCCGTCCTGTTCAGACTCGGCAAAACGCGCTCGATATTGCCTAGCTCTTTGAATTGCCGCTTGGTTCTGCATCAGCTTGGAATCACGATAACCTCTTACAAACTGTCTTTTTGCCTCCATTGCCTGCCGAGCCGCAAAACTCGCCAAATCCGCCGCCCCCATACTTTTTCCGCTCTGCGCCACCCCATATCCAGAGCTATGAAACATCTCATTCCTTTGATTTTTTTGCAAAATATCATTCATCGAACGAGGCCTAAGCTCCTCTTCTCCCATCTTTTCCGCTTGATTTATCTTTCCTCTATCTTGTTCCATAAGCTCATACTAACACAAAAATCCCCCAGCCTCCACTCAAATCAAACAATATTATTGACAAATATAAAATAATATGATACAATGAAGATACCTTGAACATTAACAGGGCGGTTATTTACGTTTTACCCTACTTTCGGGGGTGTCTTGAGACAGAAAGGATAGGATATGGGAAAGATTAAAGAATATTTCTTTGGCGATTTTGTCAGAGAAAGCGAAGAGCTGACAACAGAGGATAATACTGAGAAATCTTCTCTGAGTGATCTCGAAAAGATTCGCGACGCTTGCGCGTTCGCGGTCAGCAACAACTTTAAAACTCATTTGATAAACTTAGCTTTCGGAAAAGAAGAGAATATTCTTCCAGAAGCCAAAGAGTTTATTTCCTTGCTACTGGAAAATCCGGCAATTTCTTCTCTTCTAAAAGAGAGGAAAAAGGAAAAATTAAGAGTAATTAGGACCTTCTTTAACAAAGAAGATCCAGACGATTACGTCTTTTCTTTAAAAGACGTTGTCGACAAGAATTTTACTTCCTACGAGGTGAAAATCTGTGTCGTCGACGCAGACGGCAAGGTTTTGAGAGAAGCCAGCAAGGAAGTAGCGGAGGCTTATATTAAAAAGCATCCGCTAGGCAAGTCAGAACCAGATTCGTCCACGGACGATTCTGATTCTAAATAACCCCCTTTTATGCGTGAAAACGCATGATCAAGGCGAGTGCGCGGCTTAAGGCCGCGCTTTTTTCGTTTAAATAGACCACCAAAGCCCCACTATAAACATAAGCAATAAAATGTTATAACTATTGACTTTTTATAAGTTTTATGATACACTGTAAATAGTCTATGAGATTGGGAGCTCATCAAGACGGCCATTAAAAAACCGGATCGTCCCAGATGCAAATCTGGACAAAAAACACGAGCATTCTAGAGACTAGAGAGGTTTTGTGCAGAACTCTCTTGAACTACACCAACGGGGGAGGTGTTAAAATGAATAAATACAGAATACGCAGAGTGACCTTTGCGACCAGCGTGTTGCTCATAGCTCTGCTAATATTCACGACAATCAAGGGCTGGCGGCAGGACGACCAAACGGGAGTCACCGCTGCCTCAATCGACAGCGAAATGACTGTCGATTTGGATGATTATACCAGCAAGTATAGTCATATCAGTATGGAATTTCTCTGGAATTCCATGCCACAGATGGCATCAGAGAGAACTGAACAATCAGGTTTCTCTGACGCAGTCTCACTACCGTTCTCTTCAAACGATAAGGAAACGATGTACAATGAACTCCAAGAGGAGATCTTGAGAAACCCTGTAGTGGCCGACATGGTCGCACGAGGACTCAAAGACATCAAAGTTTCTAGTGGTAGCACTATTGGGGAACTCAATCCTTGGCTGGATGAGTTTATCTCTGCTACCGATAGCGGCATGAAGAGGGAATCTCATCCGAGAGGGAATGAGATTTGGCTCGAGAAGAAAGGCGACAAGATTTTAGTCACAAAGCAGTATCGCAAATATGCGGCTATGATCTGTGTCTTGCTCGACAGATTAAAAAACAATGGAGTTGTCGAGAAGTCAAGCAGTTTAAACTACTGCTTACCTCTGATAGCAGAAGGTTCTTTAACTAGAACCGAACTGGCAAACTATCAGGAGAATAAGCCTGCTCTAGAACTAAAATTCGTCAGAAAAGACGGAATCGAAGAGTTTATAATTGGATTTAATATTCATGATAAACGTTTCGAGATGTTCGATGAGCAGCCGCCAACGCCAACGCCAAGCAAACCGGGCAAACCAGGTAAGCCAGGTGAACCGGGTAAACCGGGCAAGCCAGACAAACCAGGTAAACCTGATCAGCCGGGTGGAGGCAGAAAGAAGGACCCTTCTAAGGCGCCTGTAAATCAGGGTAATGCTCAGAAAGGCGGCGGAGACAATCTGCCAACCGACGGTTCTGGTAAACACCAGAAAACTGATCCTGCCAACGACAAGACGCAGGGTCATCAGAATCCATCGTCAGTCAAGCCAAACACTCCATCCACCAATTCGTCCGTCAACAAAACTGACGAAAACAAGATGGATTATGGCTTAGACAAACCACATAAAACCGAGTACGACAACGGTACTAATTACGGCGGAAGTGGTGGAAATGGTGCTGCTAACGGCGCCATGGACAAACCAAGCTAATTCGTGTTTTTTGTATAACCCGGCGCAGCCTGCACAGGCCGCGCTGGGATTTTCCAAGTTTCACTTGCGTTTGAGACGATTCGGCTTTGGTGGTTAAAAGACGAAAATTAACAATTTGGCTAGCAAACAAAACATTCATTAATCTTATAATTAGGAAAGGAACATTATGAATAAAGTTCTTAAAACCGTTTCCGCACTAACCGCTGTCGCTGCAGCGATCGGTGCAATCGTTGTTCCTGTGGTAGTTACCGCTTGGGGCGACAATAGCGGTGGTCGTCAGACCTACTCTATCAAACAAATTAACGATGGTGCTATTGATGATAAAATCGTTTTTAACTCCATCGTCGACAGCAACGAAAACTTAACTCAAAAACAAAAAGAGGCAGGAGTCGTTATCCCTTTGTCAGATGAGCGTAACTTCGTTGGCGCTCGTTTAGACAACGGTGATCATGGTAAAAACAACGTTTGGAACGGCAACGAAATCGTCGCCGAAGAAGGCAAAACTTATCTCGTTCGTCTTTACGTTCACAACAACAACCGCAAAGGCTTCGAAAAAGTTGCCACCGGCGTCAACGCCAACCTCAGTTTGCCAAAAGTAGTAAGTAAAGAATCTCGTGTCGATGGCTTTATCAATTCCGCCAACGCCACACCTTCTCGTTACTGGGACTCCGTGGTCTTCAAAAGTGATCGTAATTTTTACCTCGATTACGTCGAAGGTTCTGCTCTTTACGAAAACAATGCTGTGGGTAAAAATGGCGGTGTCAAACTATCTGACTCTGTCGTTAATGGGGGCGTTCAGCTCGGTTACGACAAGCTAGACGGTAATATTCCAGGTTGTTATGAATATTCTGGAATCGTCACAATCAAAGTCAAACCAGTTTTCGAAAACACCTCTATTGAGAAGGAAGTTCGTTTAGCTGGTACCAAAACTTGGCAAAAGTCCGTCAACGCTAAAGTTGGCGATAAGGTTGAATATCAAATTCATTACAAAAACAACAACAATTCTACTGTTCAAAATGTGATGATTCGTGATTCATTGCCTACTAATATGAAATATCTTGCTAACACTACTAAATTGTTTAATACCACTATGCCAAAAGGTGCAATCGCTAAAACCGATACCCTTACAACTACTGGTATTAACATCGGTGACTATGCTGTAAATGGCGACGGATATGTTCGTTTTTCTGCTCAGGTCGTCGATAAAGATTTAGTCTGTGGTAACAACCGTTTGATTAACTGGGCTAAAGTTTCTGCTAACGGTTTTGCCGTGCAAGATTCAGCTGACGTTTTTGTCAACAAAGCTTGTAAAGATGTCCCACCCGAGACTCCCAGCCAACCAGGCACCCCGGGTGAAACTCCAAGCACCATGCCAGAAACTGGTCCTACCCAAATTGTTTCAGGCATCTTTGGCGCCGGTAGTTTAATTACCGCCGCCGGCTACTACCTTGCTAGCCGCAAACAACTTCGCTAAACGACCGCTCCGAAGTATATTCACTTACGCGGACGTTCGCGAAAGACCAAAAACCCCATTCGTGGGGTTTTTTGGTGTTTTATTTTTCTATAAAAATTATTCTTATGCTATAATATTTAACAGTATGGGTCGCATTTACCATCTTTTCAAAACTCACCGTCTTCAATCGGCTTATTTTGGTATTTTAATTGCAGTTCTTTCGGTTTTTTCTACCTTATTGTTACCTTCAAAACCTGTTTCTGCCGCAGAACCCAAAACTGCTACCGGTAAAGCTCTGGTTTGGGGCATTCGGTCTTGCTTTAAAAGTTATGGTCTCAATAAAACTATCTACATCCAAAACGGAACCAAAAATGGTGGCGCCGACCAGATTTTTCCCCACGGAAAAATTAACGTCCCCACAAAATACGGGAACACCGCCTCTAGCTCCACGGTTTCTTGCGCAGAAGCTCTTGTGGGAGGTTCTGGTTTTCAGGGTTTGTTAGGTCGTAGCAACATAAATTTAAACGATAGCAAGACCCGAGATGGTTTCTACAAATCACTTGGTTACAAAAAAGATCGGGACGGCAACTATCAACTCAAAAATTCTAAAACACAGAGTCAAATCATAGCCGCCATTACTAAAAAATCTGTTGGCGATTTTAATACTAATGATCTTGAGCGTGTTAAAATGTATAGCTTTATGCTTACTAATGTCTATAAAGTTAAGCCAGATAATTGCTCAGGATCTAAAGTCACGAATTCGGTTGCCGTGATCAAAAACGGCAAAATTCAATATTGCAAAGTGCCACCTGTTCCGCCAGTACAACCACAGGTCGGAAATTTACAAAACGGCAAGGTCGAAATACGAGCCTTCCATAAAACTAAAAATTCAGTGGATAATTTCAGTTATAAGCAACTCATCAGCGCTTTAAATTCTACTGCTGTTAAGCTTGACGAAAAAGACCTCAAAACTATTGGCGACAGCACCAACTTTCTAAGTACTGGCGGAGATAGTGATGGCGCCACTGATATGGAAGCCTGTTTCAATAATGCTGGCGCCTTTGGTTGGGTGATGTGTCCGCTAATTTCCGGGCTACATAATATTGCCGAAAAATTATACCAAAAAGTTGAGAGTTGGCTCGGCGTCCATCCCAGTATTGTTGCTAGCATTCGCCCAGGTTCATCTAGTGACGTATTTAAACTCTGGTCTAAATTCCGAGACATTGCCAACATTGCTTTTGTCATCGTGTTTTTGGTGGTGATTTTATCCCAAGTTTCCGGCCTCGGTATCAGTAACTACAATGTCAAGAAAATGCTACCAAAACTAGTAGTTACCGCCATTTTAGTCAACGTTTCCTTTATTATTTGCGCCTTGGCGGTTGACGTTTCAAATATCGTAGGATCTAGCACTAAAAGATTGCTAACTGGTATGGGCGAAAACATCGCCGCCAAATGCGTTTTGGGTGAAAACGCCTCGGCCTGTAGCAGCACCGATATAGCCGGTAATATAATTACTACTGTAATGGCGGGAGCCGGTATTGGTGTTGCCGCTAAAGCTGGTGCTGTTGTGGTCAGTGTTGCTGGGTGGGCTTTACTTGGACCAATTCTAGTTTTTCTACTAACTTTTGTTATTGCTATCTTTTTCGCTTTTGCTATCTTAGGAGTTAGACAAGCTCTAGTTGTAATCTTGATTGCTATTTCTCCTATCGCATTTGTATTAAATATCTTACCAAATACAGAGGGTATATTTAAAAAATGGCAGAAACTCTTTTCTGGTATCCTACTGATGTTTCCCATTTGTGGGCTTCTAATTGGTGGTGGTTATGTTGCTTCTAGATTGTTACTATCTGTAGCTTCCGTCACAGCTGACACTACTAATGCGAACGATTCTAATGGTGTTCCAATTTTATTAAACTTGTTGATCTCTGGGACTATATTAGTTGTTCCGTACTTTTTTATACCTAGCCTTGTTACTCGCACCCTAGATAGCCTTGGTAAACTAGCCGGTATAGGTGCTATTGGCTCCAGATTGGGTCGACTCAGCACTTCAGCCCAAAACCGTGCCTCTAGTAGCGCTAAGGCGACCAACGCCTACAAAGACAGTATGGCCAATATGAAAAGTAGCTTACAAAAACACTATGATGATAAGACCATCAAAAAACTATCTGACAAAACAAATCTTTCCGCCGCAGAAAGAAGTCGTTTAACTGCCGCCACCAAACGTTCAGAAGCGCTAGAAAATCAAAAACAAGAAGATTACGCCAATATGTTTGGTAACGGCTTATCTAATGTCTATGGCGCCAATGGTGAAGCAATCATCGAAGATGCCACTAGTAACGCCGACATTATGAAAGCCGCCGAGTATCTAGCCTTAAAGCAAAATCGCACCGAAGAAGAAACTATGCAATTATTGGCTCTAAACGACTTGGCTATTCGTCGCGGTGGTCTTGACGAAGTTTCTAGCATGGTAGGGAATCGCAGCGATCAATTTTCCACCGAAACTCGTCAAGCTATTGCTCAAAACCTTACCGGCAAATGGCTAAAAGATGTCAAAAGTGGCGACCCCAAACTTTTCGAATGGTCCATTGGTGCTCAGTCCACCAAGAGTAATGAAGAAATCCAAGCGGAGATTGCTACTCTAGAACAACAATACAACAACGCCGCCGATGGTACTTCTGAAAAAGAAAAAGCCTTCAAAGCCCTACGTTCTGCCCGGTCTAAACTTGACATGAATTACGCTACAAGTAACAAAGTAATGAGTAAGGCCACAGGCTCAACTCTCAACGGTATGGAAAATGCCGGCTTAGAATCCTTAGCTCGTGATTTAACTGTTGACCAAGAGCATTCCATCTATACTAAGGCCGAAATGAACGCTATGGCCGATCAACTTTATAACATTATGCAAGCTAATGATAGCGGTGCCCAACAGCTCAACGGAAGAGTCTTAAACAAACTCTACACTGATGATGTCAAAAGAATGATTGAAGCAAATAGAACCAAATAGAACCAAGCCACCCCAACCAGCCGAATAAAACAATGAAAAAGCCGCCCATTGAGCGGCTACTGGTAGTTAAGGGTGAGGTTTCACTGTTATATCATTGAAACTCATTTTTTGTGTAAATGAGTAATCGGTCCTAAACTCGTCAGGACTTTTTAGATTACTCTCGTCATATTCGTGCAGACGGAGTGTTTTCACTACAAATGGTAGCGATTTCACTATTGAATAGCCCACTGTTTCTCCATTAGATCCTACTTTAATTGTAGCGCTTGGATGGCGCGGACCCAAGGCATAATGAGCCCCCGTGCAGTCTCTTGTAGAACCATTTCCATAAACTATCGAGTTGGAATTGATATTTCCGTTCAGGCAAACTTCACAACGCCAGCCGTTTTCATAGAAAACCACCGCCGCTTGGCTATTCACCGTGCCTTCAGTGGTAATTTCTACATCTTCACAACCGCAGGCTTTCAAATAACCTACGACGTCAAAATAGTAGTCATTACCAGGCTTCGGATCCACCGGATCCCCATTCTCCCAGTACTGAGAAAATAATTCATCCGGATTGCCTTTTTTGACCTCTTCCTGCTGTTCAACTTCTTCCGTAGGTTCTTCCTCGACCTCCGGCTCTTTTGAGCATCCAGCCAATGCGCCAGATACCAGCAACATCATGACTAGGCATATTGCCATCAACCTTTTTTTCATATTTCTAACCCCCTATATGAAATTTTTCTGTGAAAGAACTAACTTAGTTTATAATGTAATCTGCGATTACATACCTTCATTATACTACAAAACTTAATTTTTGTCAATAGTAAAAGGCAAAATACCGGCCGTGACGTGGTCAAAAATCTGAAAAAATGCTAAAATAACAGTTATGAAAATCACCGAAAATGTCCCGATTAAATCTCTTACTACCATGCGCCTAGGCGGCCCGGCTCGCTTTGTCTTAACAGTCGAAACCCCTAAAGATATCGCTAAAGCCTATGCTTTTGCCCATGAACGCTCCCTGCCTATCTGGGTGATGGGAGGCGGCGCCAACACCATCGGTCAAGATTCCGGTTTTGCCGGCGTCATTATCTTAAACCAAATCAAAGGCATCGCAATCACCAAACAAACCTCAGATTTAACCAAAATCAAAGCTTATGGAGGTGAAATTTGGGACGATTTGGTAGCTTTTAGTACCGCTAAACAGCTCAGCGGTATTGAAGCCATGAGTGCTATTCCGGGTACCGTCGGTGCCGCTCCGGTTCAAAACATCGGTGCCTATGGTCAAGATGTCGCCCAGGTTCTTGAAAGTGTCGAAGTTTACGATTCTAAAACCCAAAAAATCGTGACTTTACCCGCTTCCGAGCTAAAACTAGGTTATCGAAAGTCCATCTTCAACACCGGTCCCGACGTCGGTCGCTATTTCATCGTCGCAATCACCATTACACTCAAAAAGACTGAATTGCAACCTCCGTTCTACACTTCTTTACAGAATTATATCGACTCGCACCATGAAACCGACTTTTCGCCTGCCAACATTCGCCGCATTGTTTCTCTTGTGCGCGATTCCAAACTTCCAGATCCTAAATATATCGCCAGCGCTGGCAGTTTTTTCAAAAACATCAACCTCGCTCCAGCTGATATTTCTGCCGCTGAGCAAAAAGGAATTAAAGTCTGGCAAAATCCAAACGGCACCAACATCGTAAATTCAGGCTGGCTCATAGAGCAGTGTGGACTCAAAGGGCAACTTTTTCACGGTATGCGCGTCAGCGACAAGGCTGCTCTGATTTTGATCAATGAAAGTGCCAAAACTCATGCCGATTTAACTGCTGCTCGCGCCCAAATTCAGACCATCGTCAAAACTAAATTTGGTTTCGATCTGGAACAGGAGCCGGTCGAAATTCCCACCGGGAAAACTGATACCGATGCCTAAAACCAAGGAATTAAATGGTCGCGAATTGGCTGGTTTTATCAAAACTCGCCAAGCCAACTTGGTTGCTAGTTTTTTACCTCGTCGCCCCCGTCTGGTTATTTTAAGAGACAACGACAATCCTGTCATTCAGAAGTACGTTAATCTCAAAATACGCTATGGCGCTGATATTGGCGTGGAGGTGATCGACCAGCTCGTAGCTGATTCAACTGCACTCAAAGCCGCTATCTCTAGTCACAATCAAGACCCAGCCACCCATGGCATCATCTTGCAGCTTCCGCTCAGTTCTGCTGATCCAGACGAAATCACCCCTCTCATTGATCCGGCCAAAGATGTCGACGGGCTCTCTGGCTCCGGACTCTTTGATAGTGCCACCGCCACCGCTATTTTTTGGTTATTAAGTGGCTACGATATTGATTTGACGGGTAAAAAAATTGCCATTGTCGGCTCTGGCCGCTTGGTTGGCGCCCCTCTCGCTAAGATGCTAAAAGTCTCTGGCTTCAACCCCATCGTTTTTCGGCGGGGCGACGATTTAACTGCGCTTTCTACTTTTAATATCATCATCTCTGCCACCGGTTCACCTCGTCTTATCACCTCGGATTTGGTTCATACCGGTGCCACCATCATTGACGCTGGCACCGCCAGTGAGAATGGCGTATTAGTTGGCGATGTCGATGAATCTGTTCGTGCTCGTTTTGATTTGCTGGCTATTACGCCCAAAATT
>CAUPNJ010000019.1:0-9880 GCA_963512515.1 uncultured Candidatus Saccharibacteria bacterium
AGAGAGATTGGCTTTGGGAAGAAAAACCTCTTTGAAACCAGCTTCGCGAGCGGCTTGAACGATGTTGATGATACCACGGACGGGACGAAGTTTACCGTCGAGAGATAGCTCACCGACGAATAAGCGGTCATTAAGATCGCTGGCTAGAAGCTGTCCAGATAGGACTAGGATTAAAAGGGCGATGGGTAAATCAAAGAAAGCCCCGTCTTTTAAGAGTTCGGCTGGGGCGAGATTGACGGTGATTTTGGTGGCAGGAAAAGTGAAGTTTGAGTTTATAATGGCGCTTTTGACACGTTCACGGGACTCAGAAACGGTTTTATTGGCCATACCGACGATATTGAAAGCGGGTAGACCGTTATTAGAATCGCTTTCTACTTCTACGATGCGGCCGTCGAAGCCATAGGGGATGGCGGTAAAAGTTTGGGCAATCATGGCTGAAATGTAGCACAGAGCGAAAAAAAGATACAAGCATAAGAGTTTTAGAGGGGTGGCTGGTATTTTAGGGGTGGATATGATATACTTAAACTTAGTTGGGGCTGACAAAGCTTAGACGGATTATTAACACATATCAGGCATGACGATTGATACCGTAAGTATTGAATAAGTGAAGAAAAAACTTCCAAGCACGTGCTATTTGCACCTGCGTTTGCCTAAGAATTTCTAGGCTGGCTAAATGCTGAGGCATCATAAGTATTTAGTTATCATAATTATGATGATAGGGCTTTTGTTTTGACTGGACAAAGGCTTGAAAATTAAGTCAGGGCGGTTTACAGTTTGGTCTTTTGCAGCTGTAGACAGAAGCCGAGATTGAAACAGAAGACTATGCATGTAGAATGGTATGATGGAAATTTTTCGGACCCGGAGGCAGTATCCGGCAGCTCCACCAGAAGTAAAAATGATTAGTAAAATGCCGCCAGATGGCGGTTTTTTGTCTGTGGAAAACTAGGTAAAAAATCCAAAAAAATTGTTCAAAAAGGTATTGACTTAAGCATTATACTGGGCTATTATAGAGGTAGCTTTTGAATAAAAAAATTATTCAGAGCCAAAAACAAAAATAGCCAAAAAACTCCACACTCTATGAAAAAATCGGTTTCCTCGCAGTTGACCGATTTTTTCTTTGGTTAAGTATTTTGGTGAAATTTGGTGATTTTTTAGCTCGAGAGATTAAGTTTGTTGGCTTGTGGCGGGGACTAGTGAGTGTGAATTGAGGTCTTACGATTGGTTTTTTGGGAGGCGCGTTTGGCTTACTGTTTGAAGGCAAATAGTTGGTGCGGAGAAAGCTGAAGCGTTGATATTTGGATGATGAAGCGAGCAAAAAGATGTTTGATAGTTGGGGTTTTTGGTGGGGTGAAATTTTGAATTTTGACAGACGTTTGGTGGGAGGGGGAGAGAGTTTTTTGGTGCAAAGTTTGTGGAGGTGGAAATTAAAAAGAGCTGTTTTTAAAAACCGACGAAGGCGGAGAATGGGTAGAGTTTGGGGGAAGTGTCAAAAGATTTTTTAAGCAAAAAATAAAAATATGAGTTTAAAATGCTAGGGCGCTGAAAGTAAAAAATAGAAAAAATAGGAAGCGATTTAGGAAATATGTTGTTTTTATAACAATGTTGTATAAATTATGTAAACAGTTTAAAAATAAGTAAAATTGGTGTTTGTTGTTAAAAATACTTGAACATTTTCTTTAAAGATCTTGAAAAAAGATAAGCAAGATGCTAGACTAAAAATAGTCGAATTTCAAAAATAAAAACGACGAAAAGTACATTATCAAAAACTTGACATTAGCGGGCTAACAGGTAATTTCTAGCCATAAATTACAAACTTTAGGAATTACCTTAAGCTTCGCTAAAATCACGAAGTGGTATTGATTGAAGAAGAAACTTTAATTGTTATCAATTCAATAAATACTTTGCTTTAGTGATCGCCGTGAGGCGTGGATGCCCCACTATACGTGGAGCGGTCAAGAGTAGTGGGAGAGCTGCGGTTTATAGTAATTTATTTTTTGGCCGGTTAGCTCCTCACTCTCCAAGTTAAATTGGAGAAAAGGTGGGGGAAAGCACATTATCTTGGGGGCGGGAGAATTAGTCAAGGGATGCAAGCATAAAAGGTTTTATGGTATAATGACCTTATGTTTAACCGTATGATTTTACTGGCTTCTCTTGTATCCATGATTGTTATTATGGTTATTTTGAATTTTACAACTCCAGCGGGAATTGGGCCGTTTGGGGTTTTAATTTTTTTTGCAATGGTCTATGTGGTGATGTTTGGGGTGGCAACAGTCTTGGTAGGAATGTTTGCAAGAGCGATGGGTAAAAGAGATGGACTATCGAGAAAAGAATACTATTATGCGACCATGTTAGCGTTTGGACCGATGTTGTTACTTTTGGTGCAGGCTATTGGGGGGATAAATATACCAACGATAGGGTTAGCGATTTTGTTTGTACTGCTGGGTTGTTTTTTGATAAAAAAGCGGTTGGAGGGTGTTTCATAGTTGTTTACTTATTTTTTACAACATAAAAACTGACACGGTAAAAGGAATATGGTAATATAAGCATATGGTTAATGAAGGTGTGGAAGGAGTGAAGAATCAGGAGGAGGTCGGGGTGTTTCATCGACCTTATGATTCGCTACACCAAGAGAACATATTTAAGGTCAGTACTGAAAGACAAAAACAGATAGCTGAAACAGTTGAATCAGATTCGAAAGCCAAATTGGAGTCATGGGGAACGGGAAATCTTGAAGAGAATAATAAGGTTGAAATTGAATCTTTTGAGGCTTTGGGGAATACAGGAAACGAAAATAAAGAGAGCGAGACGATAAAGCCGGATGAGTCGGCAGTCTATGATGGGCAGTTAGAAGAGGAGGCTTTGAAGAGCGAAGAGAAGCTGGAGTCCAGAGTGGATGAGGTGGGGGTAAGTTTGCCCAAGGCGAAGGATAGAGATGGACTGGAATCTGAGTACGAGACGGAGGTGGAGCGCGTGATGAAGTTTAAGTCACCAAGGGAAAAAGTCTTGGGGGCTTGGAAATTGACAAAAAAGCTCTTGAGAGAGAGGTATGGTCGAGAGGTGGGAGATGGTAATGCTGGGTAGTTTACAGAGAGGGTTAAGTAAAAACATTGTAGATGCGAGAAGCTTGATAATTTGCATAGTGGTGGCGCTAGTGGTTGCGGTAGTTATGATTGTAGTGGCGATGGCAACTAAGAAAAAACAAAAAAGTAAGGAATACGAGCGAGCTTTGAAGATGATGCCGCTTTTGATTCATTTACCACCTACAACTGATGACATACAGATAGGAGGAAGAGATGCTAGAGACGTGACAAATGAAGAGATTTCTACTGCGCAAATAATGTATTCGATTTTGGCTTCGACTTTAAAACGAGAGAGTTTAAAAGATCGGGTTTATGGTCAAAGGCATTTTTCGTTTGAGATGATAGCAGTAGATGGGCTGGTAAAATACTATGCAGTGGTACCTGCGGTGTTGACCGAGACAGTGAAGCAGGCGATAGTGTCGTCATATCCGACGGCTAGATTGGAAGAGGCTGAACAAGAAAATATTTTTGCTGAAGGTAGCACTATGCAGATGGTGGCGGGCGGAGACTTTACTTTGAAAAAGGATTTTATTTATCCGATTGCTACATATGAAGAGATGAAATGGGATGCACAAACGGCGCTTTTGAATGCTTTTTCGAAAGTGAAGCAAGGTGAAGGGATGGGGCTTCAGATTTTGTTTAGGCCTGCAGGTGAAGAGTGGGTTAAAAAGTCGGCGCAGAAAGCAGAAAAAATAAGGGAAGGTAAGGGGGATAAAAGCGGCGATAAAGGTTCAAGAGTGATGGAATTTTTGGGAGATTTGATTCGAGCTCCGTTTGAAGCCCCTGGTGAGCATACACACGAAAAGAAAGAGCTAAAGCCACTGACGCAGTTAGAACAGGAGAAAGCGGTGGCAATCGAAAATAAGATGAGATACCCTGGATTTGAGACTGAAATTAGGGTAGTGGCGAGTGCGGCGAGTCAACCAAGAGCGGAAGGGTTAGTAGGTGGAGTGGTGGCGGCGTTTTCGCAGTTTGATACAGCAGATAAAAACGGGTTTAGGTATAGCCCGCTTAAAAATATTGAACAATTAACAACAGATTATGTGTTTCATTTTTTTCCGCAAAAGAACAAAAAAGTTATTCTAAATAGTATGGAGTTGGCGTCGATTTACCACTTGCCAAGCCAGAGTTCAATTCCTTCAAGTGGAGTGGAGAGACAATTGACTAAGCAGGTGGATGGTCCAGCGAGACTAACTCAAGATGGAGTGATACTGGGGGTGAATAAATACAGGGGTGAGCAGAAAGAAATTAGATTGTCAGAAAACGACCGAAGACGACACACTTATATCATTGGTGCGACTGGTATGGGTAAATCGGTGCTATTAGGAAATATCGCTTACCAGGATATGATGGATGGACGGGGATTTGCTTTTATTGATCCGCACGGAGATGTGGTGGAGGAGATTCTATCGAAGATACCAGAGGAAAGAATTGACGATGTGGTGTATTTTGATCCGAGTGATGATGAATTTCCGATTGGTATGAATATGTTTGAGTTTCAGACGCCGGAGCAGAAGGATTTTATTGTGCAAGAGGGGATTAACATGTTGCAGAGTTTGTATGATCCGAATAATCAGGGATTTTTTGGACCGCGAGGTCAGCATATGTTTAGGAATGCGGCGCTGCTTTTGATGAGCGATCCGAATGGTGCGACTTTTATTGATATTCCGAAATGTTTTATTGACGCGGAGTTTGTAAAGAGTAAGTTGAAATACGTTACAGATAGAAATGTATATGATTACTGGACGAAGGAGTTTCCAGCTTCAATGAAATCAAATGATTCGGGTGAGGTAGTGACTTGGTTTGCCTCGAAATGGGGACCATTCTTATCTGATAATAAGATGAAGCATGTGTTAGGGCAGGTTAAATCTGGTTTCAATATCCGCGACATTATGGATAATAAAAAGATTTTGTTGGTGAATTTATCGAAGGGTAAGTTGGGCGAAGTGAATGCAAAATTGCTTGGTATGATTTTTGTGATGAAATTCCAGACAGCGGCGATGAGTAGGGTGGATACGCCGGAAGACGAGAGGAATGATTTTTGTTTGTTTGTGGATGAGTTCCAGAACTTTTCGACGGAGAGTTTTGAGTCGATTTTATCAGAGGCGAGGAAATTTAGGCTGAATCTAGTGGTGGCAAACCAGTTTATGACGCAGTTAACAGATAAGATTCGTGAAGGTGTGCTAGGTAACGTGGGAACGATCATTGCAGGGCGTGTAGGCGTAACGGATGCGGAAATGTTGGAAAAGGTGTTTACACCGACTTTTAATGCGGAAGACTTACATAAGCAGCCGAATTTTCATGCGATTACGACGGTGATGATGTTTGATATGCCGACGGCGCCGTTTACGATGAATTTAATTCCACCGATGGGAGAAGGGAAAAAAGAGGTGCTGGAGGCATTGAAACAGTATTCGGCGACAAAATATGGGCGTCCGGCAGCAGAGGTGGATCAGGAGATAAATGAGCGAATGAGTGTAAAGGCTGAAATTGCGCCGAAAAGGGTTGAAATAGAAAAGATGAAGCCAATAAAGGATGATTTAAAAGAGAAAATGTCTGTAAAAGCGCCTGAGAGCGTGCAGGAGACGCCAAAATCGCAGACACGTCAGGATAGCGGTAAAATGCAGAGTGGCGACGTAATCAAGCTTAGATGAGGTTTTAGGGCGTATTTTAGGACCGGTAGGGGGTTGATTTTTGAACTAGAGTTAGTTAGAATAAGAAGGAAATTTAAGAGAGGTGCCGAATGGTCGGGAAACAAAAAACTGAAGAATATGACAGTTCTGAAATTCAAGTTCTAGAAGGGTTGGAGCCGGTGCGCTTGCGCCCAGGGATGTATATTGGTTCAACGGGTGTGGATGGCTTACATCATCTAATAAAAGAGATTGCAGATAACTCAATTGATGAGGCGATTGCGGGGTATGCATCGAAGATTCAGATTACGATTTTGGATGATGGGGGGGTTAAGGTAGACGATGACGGGCGGGGTATTCCGGTGGATTTGCACCCAAAAACGAAAAAATCGACACTAGAGACAGTTTTGACGGTATTGCACGCCGGTGGTAAATTCGGCGGTGGTGGCTATAAGGTGTCTTCGGGTTTACACGGTGTGGGTTCTTCGGTGGTGAATGCTTTGTCGACGCATATGGTGGCAGAGGTTTACAGAGAAGGTAAGATTCATCACATTGAGTTTGAAACTGGTAAGACGGCGGGGTCTGGATTGGAAGTGACTGGAAAGACCGATAAACAGGGGACTAGCATTACTTTTTACCCTGATCCGACGATTTTTAAGGAAACAGTGAAATTTGACTATGACTGGGTGTCGCACTACGCGAGACACCAGGCTTATCTGACTAAGGGGATTTTGATTGGGGTGAAGGACGAGCGCACAGGGGCGCAGGAATCGTTTTATTTTGAGGGGGGAATCAAGAGCTATGTGAAGCGATTGAATAATGGCAAAGAGGTGATGGGGGATGAGATTTTCTATGTTGATAAAAACATGGATGGAACTGGGGTGGAAATTGCGATTCAGTATAATGATACTTTTTCAGAGACGATGAAACCTTTTGCCAATAATGTATTGACGCCAGACGGTGGTACTCACGTGGTGGGCTTTAGGACGGCTTTGACGCGAACAGTAAACGATTATGCGCGCAAAAATAATTTGCTGAAAGAAAAAGATGATAATTTGACCGGTGATGACATTAAGGAAGGTTTGACGGCGGTGGTTTCGGTGAAGCTGCCAAATCCAGAATTTGAAGGTCAGACTAAGAATAAACTAGGCAATCCAGAGGTGCGAGGTCAGGTTGATCGGGTAATGAATGAGTATTTTGCCTACTATCTAGAGGAAAATCCGACAATTGCGAAGAAAATTGTCAACAAGGCGACGGTGGCGGCACGAGCCCGTAAGGCAGCGCGAGCGGCACGAGATAATGTGATTCGTAAGGGGGCGTTTGAGGGGATGAATTTGCCATCGAAGCTAGCAGACTGTTCCTCAAGAACAAGATCAGATTGTGAATTGTTTATTGTAGAGGGTAATTCGGCGGCGGGTTCGGCCAAGGAGGGGCGTGATTCGAAAATTCAGGCGATTTTGCCGCTGCGTGGTAAGGTGTTAAATACGGAACGAGCGCGACTAGATAAGATGTTTGCGAATGCAGAGCTGGTTTCTCTGATTAAGGCGATGGGAGTGGGGATTGGTGATCAGTTTGATATTAACGGTTTGCGGTACGATAAGGTGATTTTTATGACTGATGCGGATGTGGACGGCGCGCACATTTCGACGCTGCTTCTGACCTTTTTCTTCCGATATATGCCAGAGGTAGTGAAGGGCGGGCACGTTTATTTGGCTAAACCACCTCTGTTTGGATTGATTAAGGGTACTGGCTCGAAGCGTAAAATTGAGTATATTTATAACGAAGAGGCGCTAGAAAAGACGCTGAGCGAGAAGATTACTGAGCGTAAGGCGGCGGGGACTAAGGTGAACGAGGAAGATGAACGCTTTAAACAGGCTGGCTTTACGGCGCAACAGAGGTTTAAAGGTTTGGGTGAGATGGATGCAGCGCAACTTTGGGAAACGACGATGAACCCAGAAAACCGCACTTTGATTAGGGTAAATATTGAGGATGCAGAGAAGGCGGATGCGATTTTTACTAAGCTGATGGGAAATGAGGCGGCATTGAGAAAGAGTTTTATTCAGGCTAGGGCGGCGTCGGTTAATGTTGAGGATTTGGATTTTTAAGGAGGAGATATGGTAGAGAAAAAAGATTCAGAAAAAGACAATTTGCCAAACGATCTTGAAAATCAGGTGAGTAAGGTGGGGGGCGTGCCAGATTCTAGCGATGATAAGGGTGTAGATGAGACGATGGCGGCTGAGGTTGCGGAAGATACGTCCGCGCTCGATAATAATGTAGAAAAGGGGGTAGAGCTACAGACGGTTGAAAATGTAATGGAAGATTCGTTCTTGCGTTACTCGATGTCGGTGATTATTGACCGTGCGCTGCCTGATGTGAGGGACGGTTTGAAGCCGGTGCATCGTCGAATTTTGTATGCGATGCAGAAAAATGGCTGGAAGGCACCGCACGCTACGGTGAAGTCGGCACGTATCGTGGGTGAAGTGATGGGTAAATATCACCCTCATGGTGATTCGTCAATTTATGATGCGATGGTGAATTTGGCGCAACCTTGGAAGATGCGTTACACCTTGGTGGAGGGACAGGGTAACTTTGGTTCAATGGACGGCGATGAGGCGGCGGCGTCACGTTATACAGAGGCGAGAATGGATAAGGTGGGTTCGGAGCTTTTGTCTGATATCGAGAAAGAAACAGTTGATTTTAGAGATAATTTTGATGGAACCGAGCAGGAGCCGGCGGTATTGCCGGCGGCAGTGCCAAATATTCTGTTGAATGGACAGATGGGTATTGCGGTGGGCATGGCGACCAATATCCCACCTCATAACTTGGCAGAAGTGGTGGATGCCACAGTGGCACAGATCGATAATCCAGATATCACGCTTGAGGAGCTGATGAAACACGTGAAGGGACCAGATTTTCCGACTGGGGCAGAGGTGTATGGTGGTGCGCCGATGAAGCAGGCTTATGCTTCTGGTAAGGGCTCGGTAGTGATTAGGGCGGTGACAGCAATTGAGGAGCGTAAAAATGGACGCTACAATATTGTGATCACGGAAGTGCCGTACGGGATGAGTAAGGAAGGTTTTATTGATAAGGTACGCCAGTTGGTGCTGGATAAAAAATTGACTCACATTGCGGATGCACGTGATGAATCGGCGCGTGGGCAGGTGCGTGTGGTGGTGGAATTGAAAAAAGATGCCTTCCCGAAGAAAATTTTGAATCAGCTGTATAAAATGACTGATTTGCAAACGACTTTTCACTACAATGTGTTGGCGCTGGTGGACGGAATTCAGCCTAGAGTGATGGGGCTTAAGGCGATTTTGACTGAATTTATTAAGCACCGTCAGATTGTGATTCGACGCAGGACAGAATATGATCTAAGGAAGGCCAAAGAGCGGGCGCATATCTTGGAAGGTTTGAAAATTGCTCTAGATAATATCGATGAGGTAATTAAGACGATTCGAGCAAGCTACGATGACGCCGATAAGCAGTTGATGAAGAAATTTGGTTTGTCTGAGATTCAGGCGGCGGCGATTTTGGCGATGCAGTTGAGGCGTTTGCAGGGATTGGAACGAGATAAGATTGAATCTGAACTGGCAGAACTGATGAAGCTGATTGCTAAATATGAAGCGATTTTGGCGGATGAAAAAGAAGTTTTGAGGGTGGTGAAAGAAGAGCTTTTGGCGATGCGAGATAAGTATGGTGACAAGAGGCGCTCCAAGATCTTTAACCATGAGTTAGGCAAGTTTTCGGAAGAGGAGCTGATTCCTGAAGAAGAAAGCGTGATACTGCTAACGACTGAAAACTACATTAAACGAGTGTTGCAGGCAGATTTTAGGCGCCAAAACAGGGGTGGAAAAGGACGTCGCGGTATGACGACCAAAGAAGAAGATGTGATTGAACAGATTGTGACGGCAAATTCGCATGATTATTTACTGTTCTTCACTTCTCAAGGGCGAATTTTTAGATTGAAGGCCTATGAATTGCCGCAGGCTTCGCTGATTGCAAAAGGCACGGCGGCGGTGAATTTGTTGAATATGCACCCAGATGAGAAAATTACGGCTATTATTAAGCAGGGTGACGATCTGAGTCTGGATGGATATCTGTTTATGGCGACCAAGAAGGGAACTATCAAAAAGACGGCAGTGAAAGATTATCAAAATATACGGGCAAACG
>CAUPNJ010000020.1:0-9796 GCA_963512515.1 uncultured Candidatus Saccharibacteria bacterium
AGTCAAACCAAGGTCGGTGTCGAGAGTTTTTTTGCCAGAATAGGGGCGATCGTAAAAAGGAAAAACTTTGCGCAAGATTTTTAGGGCGCGTTCAACGGTGGTTTTGGCGTAAAAAGGGCCAATATAGGTGGCCTGGTCGTCAACAGGATTTCTAGTCATAGAGACGAAAGGCACGGAATTGTTTAGGTCAATTCGCACATAAGATACGGTTTTGTCATCACGCAACAGAATATTCCATTTGGGTTGATAGCGTTTGATCATTTCCGATTCGAGAAAGAGAGCATCGATTTCGGTATCTGTGACAATCCAGTCAAAATCGGTAATTTCGGCGACGAGAGGGGTCTTTGGGGCCGTTTTGAAAATACTGAGGAACCCGATTTTTTAAGACGGCAGCCTTACCCACGTAAATTACTTCGTTTTGGGCGTTTTTATGAAAATATACCCCTGGGGCAGCAGGAAGTTGGCGAAGTTTTGTTTTTAGTGCGGTTTGGTTCATCTCTTCCCTATTATAGTATGATTTGGGGTGTTATAATAATGTTTATGGATAAATACACAATTTCTGAGATCAAAGCAAGGCAAGTGTTAGATAGCCGAGGAAATCCGACGGTGGAGGCGGATGTTTTTTTGCAATCTGGGCAAGCAGGGCGGGCGATTGTGCCCTCTGGGGCGTCTACAGGCGCTGGAGAGGCCTTGGAGCTAAGAGATGGCGATCCTGACTGCTATGGGGGTAAAAGCGTTCTAAAGGCGGTTTGGAACGTAAATAACAAAATTCGCGATATTTTAGTGGGAAATTCAGCCGAACAAGAACTAGTTGATCAGATGATGATTGAGCTGGATGGAACGCAAAATAAGTCAAATTTGGGGGCAAATGCGATTTTGGCGGTGAGTTTGGCGACAGTCAAGGCGATGGCGAAGGCGCAGGGGCTGCATTTTTACGAATATGTGGCTAAATTGGCAGGAACCGAGGAGGAAATGTGCCTGCCGATGCCAATGATGAATGTGATGAACGGTGGAGCGCATGCTGGTTGGAGTACGGATTGTCAGGAATATATGATTATGCCAGTGGGTGCAAAAAATATGGCGGAAGCGGTCCAGATGGGGGCAGAGGTATTTCAGGCTTTGAAGCGAGTGTTGGAGGGGCGGGATTATGCAACTACGGTGGGTGATGAGGGCGGTTTTGCGCCAAAACTGAGAGATGGAAATAACGAGCCACTGGATTGCATTGCAGAAGCGGTGGAGCAAGCGGGTTTTCGTTTTGGTGAAGATGTGGGGTTGGCTCTAGATGTGGCGGCCTCAGAATTTTTTGAAGACGACCATTATGTGTTTAAGACAGGTGGCGGCTGGAAAACGGCCGAAGATTTGATGGCTTGGTATGATTGGATTGCCACGCATTATCCTCTGTTGTCTCTGGAAGACGGTTTGGCAGAAAACGACTGGGAGGGCTGGAAGAAGTTGACTGAAAATTTTGGCAAGAAAATACAATTGGTGGGTGATGATTTATTTGTGACGAATGCTAAATTACTACAAAAAGGGATTGATCTTGGGGTGGCGAATGCGATTTTGATTAAACCAAATCAGATTGGAAGCTTGAGTGAGACGATTGAGGCGGTGAAGTTGGCAAAAAGGGCCGGTTATCGTACGGTGATGTCGCATCGTTCGGGTGAAACAGAAGATAATGCAATTGCACATTTGGCGGTGGGGCTGGGGACTGGTCAAATTAAGACCGGTTCTTTGTCTCGTTCGGAGAGAATTGCAAAATACAATGAGCTTTTGAGGATTGCGGAGGGGAATTCGCGTTTGGGGCTTAAGGTTTTTAAGTAGCTTGGTGTAGGTGTAGATTAATATTATTTTCAGGGCACACTCAAGGCCGTTTGGCCAAGCTTACAGCCCTGAAAATAATATTAACCATGACACAACACTCAAGGCAGTTTGGCCAGGCTTACAGCCCTGAAAACAATATTAACCATAACATAACACTCAAAACGGTTTGGTTATTTTTCGCCGCAGACGACGTTGTTGGCGTGGATCCAGCCCTCAAGAGAGCCACCATCGAGAAATTCACCTTGACCTAGAGCAACTTTCATGACGCCGCCACGCTTGATGTAGGTGTCGATAGGATCAGTGATCATAAACTCTTGATCTTTGGCACCGAAGTTATTTTCGTGGACATATTTCACGATTTCCTGTGTTAACTTTGGCGACAAAACATAGCGGCCGAGACTGATGATATCGGAAGGAGCCTCTTCAATCTTGGGTTTTTCGACGATACCGGTCATTTTGTCGTTTTTGATGTCGATCACGCCAAATTTTGGAATATCTTGTTTGGGAACTTGCATACCTAAAATTGCTGATTCGCTGCGATTCTTAATGACAGAGGAGAGAATTTCGGCCGACGATAGGCCATCGGGATTCCATAAAATATCGTCGCCCATAAAAACAATGACTGGTTCGTCAATATTGTACTCCTCTATCACCATGGCGATAGGGACGGCGGTGCCGTATTTGCCAGATGGATCTTGGATAGTGTAGTGGATTTTGACATCATCTGGGAGAGTTTTGGCAAGTTTAAGACGATCTTCCTTGCCGCGCTCGGTTAAATACTGATTAAGGGCAAGGTTGTCTTTGTAGTATTCTTGCACTTGGCATGGTTCGGTGTTAGAAATTACCATGTAGATATCTTTGATGCCGGCATTGATTAATTCTTGGACAGAATAATCGACCAAAGGACGGTTGCCAACAGGGAGCATAGATTTTTCAATAATTTTGGTGATAGGTAAACGGCGGGTGCCCCAGCCAGCCACTGGAATAATAGCTTTTGTAATCATACTGATATATTAACACAAAAAGAGGGGGTTAAGAGGATTTTGGTCGAATTAGGGGTGCTTGCCAAGAACTGGGGTAGTCAGTGGCACCAAGCATAACGGCGATAGTGGCGGCAAGATTGGCAAGACCTGGCTTTTTCAGTCGGCTGACGGAGCGACGTCTGACGTTTAAGGTGTTATCATAAAAAATGCAAGGGACTGGGTTGGTGGTATGAGAAGTTTTGGGGTTGCCATGAGAATCAATTAATTCTTCCGCGTTGCCATGATCGGCGGTAATAATCATAGCGCCGCCGAGTCGGTCAACTTCTTTGGCGATACGAGCAAGTTGTAAATCGATAGCTTCGAGTGCGAGAATGGTTGGTTCGAGTTCAGCAAAATGGCCAACCATGTCTCCGCCGGGGAAATTTACCCGAATAAAGTCAAATTTTTCAAGATTTTCGATGACTTGGTCGGCGATTTGGGCGGATTGCATCCAGGGACGCTGATTAAAGGGGACTGGATCGGAAGGGATTTCAATGTGTTTTTCGCCTTTGGTTTTAGTGTAGCTATTGCCATTAAAATAGTAGGTGATGTGGCCAAATTTAACGGTTTCGGAGATGGCCAATTGGGAAATTTCCTTGCTAGATAGAAACTGATTTAAGGTATTGGTGATTTTAAGTGCAGGAACTAGATGGTTTTTGGGTAGATGCTGATCAGAATCATACTCAGTCAGACCAGCAAAATAGATCGATTCTGGCTGAAACTTGCCGCGCTTAAAGGCGGTGAAATCGGTGGCCGTAAAAGCCTCGGTGATTTCGACGGCGCGATCGGCGCGAAAATCAAAGTAAATGACACTGTCACCAGATTTAATTTTGCCGACGGGCTGATTTTTCTCTGTAATGACGAAAGGTGGGAAATATTGGTCTTGCAGATCTGGTTTTTTGCTGCGTAGAGTCTGGATGGCAGTGTTGGGGTCTTCAAATTGATATTCTGCTTTTCCTTCAACCATGGTGCGCCAACCCGCTTCCACGATACTCCAGTCACTCTCGTAGCGATCAGCCACAAAAACCATGCGCCCACCGCCAGAAGCAATCTTGTAATCTGGTTGGTCTGGGAAGTGACTGAGGAATGTTTGGAATTTTTGGAGATAAATTTCGGCAGATTGAGGCGCAACGTCACGACCGTCTAGAACCGCATGGATACGAATGCGCTTAACGCCAAGGTCGTGCGCCTCTTTAACCATGGCAAAAAGATGATCGATGGAGCTATGGACCTGACCATCAGAAAAAATACCGGCAAAATGTAAGGTGGAGTCATTTTTTTGGACTTGTTTGATGGCGTTTTGCCAAGCTTTTGATAACCAAATGTCGCCAGAGTCAAAAGCGGACTGAATGCGAGCAATTCCCTGTTTAGGGATTTGGCCGGCGCCAATGGTATTATGTCCGACTTCAGAATTTCCCATCGTATCTGGCAGCAATCCAACCGCCTGACCAGATGCAGCTAGAGGTAAGGCGTAGTGGTTGGTGAGGGCGTGACAAAGAAACTCGGTGTGAGCGCGCAAAACTGCGTTGCCACGTTTAGAGGCACGAATGCCGACACCGTCCATGATTACCAAAACAATTGGACCCTGATATTTGAAACCGTTCATGCTTAAATTATAGCACTGCTTGCGAAAATTTTAGTATCCTGGTTTGCCAAATAATTTGAACATTTCTTTTTTGTAAACGTCAACCCCTGGTTGGTCGAATGGATTAACTCCTTGTAACTTCGCAGAAACCGCACAGGCCAGCTCAAAGAAATAAACGAGGCTACCCAGAGAACGTTCTGACAGATCGGGAAGCTCTACTGTCACAACTGGTAAATGCTGAGAATGGGCTCTAATAGTGGCGTGCAGGGCCTTTTGATTTAATTCCGACAGAGTTTTACCTTCTAGATATTTCAGATTATCTAGATTTTCAGGCATTTCTGGGATGGTGATATTGGGATTGGATAAATCTTTAAAACAGATGATGGTTTCGAAGACATTGGGTAAACCTTGTTGTAGATACTGTCCAAGCGCATGTAGATCGGTGGTAAAAGTCATGCCGGCAGGAAAAATACCTTGATTGTTTTTACCTTCGGATTCCCCAAAGAGTTGTTTCCACCAATCTGTAAACTTACGCATGTCAGGCTCAAAACTAGACAAAACTTCTACATGGTAATCACGGCTACGCATAATGTGACGAAAGGCGGCATATTTGAAAATGTTTTCAGAGATGGCGGAGATGGAGGAGTCGTGCTCGGATTTAGGTTGTTCGATAAAATCAGCCACCGCAGCGCTCTCTTCACGCGCACCGGCTAGCAATTCATCGATGTCAACTCCAGCTACAGCCAGTGGCAAAAGCCCGACCGCGGTCAAAACTGAGAAGCGTCCGCCGATATTGTCTGGGACGACAAATCTTTCGTAGTGATTATAGAGAGACTCGTCATGCAGTGCACCTTTGTTGGCGTCAGTAGTAGCATAAATACGTTTATAAGCACCATTTTCGCCATATTTTTCAAATAATCTCTGTTTAAAAATGCGGAAGGCGATGGCTGGCTCGGTGGTGGTGCCAGATTTACTGATCACGTTAATCGAAAAATCGTCATTGCCGATTTTGTCAAAAATGGCCTGAATGGATTTAGCGCTAAGGGAGTGTCCGGCGTATAAAATCGTCACGTCAGATACTGGCTTAAGGGCCTTGATGAGGGCGTGATGACCAAGATACGATCCTCCGACCCCAATACAGACGAGATATTTAGAGTCTGATTGAATTTGCTTAGCAGCCTGTTTGATACGCTCGACCTCTTCTCGGTCGTAATTACTGGGTAGATCTAGCCACCCAGACATGGGATCTTGTTTGATATCAAATAGTAGGTTTTTGGCGGCGCTAGTCTGGGCTGCCAGAGCAGAAGCGTCGACATCGCAATGGAATTTTAAATCTATCATTTCTGTAATTATAGCACAAAAGACTTTTAAAGCTAATTACGATTGGTTGTTTTTGATTTGGACGATGAGGTCACGCAAGTCGGCGGCTTTTTCAAAATCTAGGTTGGCAGCAGCAAGTTGCATCTCAGAATTTAGCTCTTTGAGCAGGCTGGGGATTTCTTCGGGCGGAACTTTTTTGAGATTTAATTTGTCCTCGGCCTGTTTTTCGGGAATAATAGCACGCAAACCAAGCCCCACTTCTTTGGCGATGGATTTAGGCTGAATGTGGTGCTTTTGATTATAGGCTTGCTGGATGGCGCGGCGGCGCGTGGTTTCGCGAATTGCTCGCTCCATACTTTCGGTGATATGATCGGCATACATAATAACTTTACCTTCGAGATGGCGGGCAGCACGGCCAATGGTTTGCACTAGAGCAGATTCAGAACGCAAAAAACCTTCCTTATCGGCGTCTAAAATCGCTACGAGAGAAACTTCTGGCAAATCAAGACCTTCTCTTAGGAGGTTAATGCCAACCAAAACGTCATATTTGCCGTGGCGCAGATCGCGGAGAATGTCGCCGCGCTGTAAAGTGTCGATATCAGAGTGGATGTAGGCAGTTTTAATGACGCGCTCTTTGAGGTGGTCGGTGAGATTTTCGGCCATTTTTTTGGTGAGGGTAGTGATGAGGACACGCTGTTTTTTGGCAATGCGCTGATCAATAGACTCAATTAGGTCGTCAATCTGGCCAGCAGTGGGACGTACCTCAATCTCTGGATCGAGTAGTCCGGTAGGGCGAATAATTTGCGAGATTGGCTTTGGAGAATGGCTAAGTTCGTACTCACCTGGGGTGGCAGAAACATAAATTGCTTGTTTGATATGTTTTTGAAATTCGCCAAACGTGAGTGGGCGATTGTCTAGAGCGCTAGGCAGACGAAAACCGTACTCTACCAGAGTGGATTTGCGGGAATGGTCGCCGTTATACATGCCGCGTAATTGAGGCAGGGTCATGTGTGACTCGTCGACGATGAGGAGAAAATCTTCGGGAAAGAAGTCGAGCAGGGTGGCGGGTGGTTCTCCGGCCTTACGACCATCAAGGTGGCGCGAATAATTTTCAATTCCCTTAACAAAACCTGTTTCTTGCAGCATCTCAAGATCGTATTTGACCCGCTGACTGAGACGCTGAGCTTCGAGATGTTTTTGATGCTGATTGAAATAATCCAGTCGTTGCTGATATTCAGTTTTGATAGTTTTGATAGCGGTTTCGAGCTGATCTTTAGGTGTAGCATAATGTGTGTTTGGGAAAATATGAACTTGGCTGGGTTTTTCTAGAATATCACCGGTGAGCGGATCGATGATTTTGACCGATTCAAGAACATCAAAACCAAACTCAAAGCGATAGGCAACTTCACCATTGGCGGGAAAAAGATCGATAGTGTCGCCTTTGACGCGGAAATTACCCCGTTCAAAACTGAGGTCATTGCGATTATATTGCATGGCAACAAGATAGATCATGAAATTTTGTTGCGAGAGAGTGGAATTTGCGCTGGCGATGGAAGGTTTAAGGCCTAGGGATTGACCGCCGGGGCTGAGTACTGGCTTGGAATAGGAGGTAATCTGCCAAATTTGACCGTTTTTAATAAGAGGCAGCGACATTTCGGTGTAGTGGTCGGGCGAACCGATACCATAGATACAAGAAACAGAGGCGACAATGATGGTGTCGGGGCGAGTGAGCAAAGAGACGGTGGCAGCATGGCGTAAGCGATCAATTTCCTCGTTGATGGCAGAGTCTTTTTCGATGTAAGTGTCAGTGCTGGCAATGTAGGCTTCTGGTTGGTAGTAGTCGAAATAGGAAACGAAATAATGCACTTCGTTTTCGGGGAAAAACTCGCGAAATTCAGAATAAAGCTGGGCAGCTAGGGTTTTATTGTGGGCGAGAATGAGAGTGGGCTTTTGGGTGTTTTGGATGACATTTGCCATAGTAAAGGTCTTGCCGGAACCAGTGACACCGAGTAAAGTCTGGGCCTTTTGGCCTTTTTTAAGTCCAGCAGTAAGCGCGGCGATGGCTTGAGGTTGATCGCCGGTGGGTTGATATTTGCTGGTGAGCTTAAAAAAATGAGCAGAATCTGGCTGGTTTGAAGATGGTTTGGCTTGAAAATCGGACATATATGTTTTATTGTATCAAATTTCAAAGACTTTGTGATATAATGAGATCAGGCCCGAGTGGTGGAATTGGTAGACACGTATGCCTTAGGAGCATATGCCTCAAAGCGTGCTGGTTCGAGTCCAGTCTCGGGCACCAATTCGAGATAAGTTTTATTTAGTTTGCGCGAAAGCGCATTTTTTATTGTGGGGCTATATTTGCGTTATGATGCTTATGTTAAAAAATAAACTTGACTTAAATGCAACTTATTGCTATAATACGGGAAACTTTTGGCGGTTAAATATGAATTATTATGGCAATACAATTAGCTATGGTAGCGTGGTGGCTGGCGTTGCTGTATTACCAAATACTGGAAACAACAGTATTTTGCGTTATGTTGCGGTAGCTACAATTATTACCGGTATAATTTTAATGGTTTTACAAATTGTGGTTATTTGGTATAAAAAGCATCGAGGATAATTTCGATGAAAAAACCAATTTTACTTTTGTTAGTAATAGCGGTGGCGGATGTTATTTTGACTTTGGGGGCTGTAACTTTTTTAGAGCAAAAGCCGAAACACCCAAATCTTTATGCGGTGAGTATTGAGCATCCAGCCCCTGAAACACCAAATTTAATCCAAGAAAAGCCGATTAGTTTAACGGTTCCTAAAATAGGAATAAATTTAGCTATTAAAGAAGGTAAATATGATGCGGCGAACGCTAGTTGGACTATTGACAACGAAGCGGCTTTTTACGCCACAATTACACCTAGTCCGAACAATTCTAGCGGGAATACATTGATTTATGGGCATAATTCTAGTCATATTTTTGGTAATTTAAATCAGCTTGACACAAATGATGTTGTACAAATTGAGGCTACCAATCGTAAAACTTTTTTATATAAATTAAAAGAGGTAAAAGACGTAAGTCCGACCGATTTAAGCCTGTTTAAATATAAGGGCAAGCCGATTTTAACCATTCAAACTTGTGCTGGGACGTGGTATGAACGTCGCCGTTTATTTATTTTTTCGTTTGCGGAAGTGAGGAATCAGACGTGATTGTACAAATTTTATTTAATGTCTTTACTTTTGCGGTTTTAAGTGGCTTAGTTTTGCTAATTCTGTCGTTAATCGGTTGTAGCATCTACGATTTGGTGGCGATTGAAGAAAAAGTTAAGCCAAGTGTGTGCTCAAAAACTTTTTTGCGCCGTTTTCGGCCACTTGTGAGTATTGTTATTCCTGTGTTTAATGAAAGTGCGACAATTGAAGAATGCTTAGCAAAACTAAAACGGTTGCGCTATCGAAAAATTGAAATTATTGTGGCCGATGACAGATCCACGGACAATTCAAGAGAGCTAATCAGAAAATATATCAAATCTCACCCTGAGCAAAAAATTAAACTAGTTTGCAAACGCAAAAATGGAGGGCGCGGAGCAGCGATAAATCTGGGCGTTAAACATGCTGAGGGTGAGATATTGGTGGCTTTTGATGCGGACTGTGAGTTTGAAAAACATGCCATTCATCGTTTAGTGGAAAAATTTGCCGATCCTAAAGTGTCGGCCGTAGCCGCTAATGTGAAAATTCGAAATGATAATTTTACGATTTTAAGCACTTTGCAAAAACTGGAATACTTAGTTAGTTTTCGTTCTAAAAAATTTAATTCTTTGACCCATAGCGAGACGATAATTGGCGGAGCGGGAGCAAGCTATCGAATGACTGATCTAAAAAAGGTTAAAGGTTTCAATGAAAAAATGAAAACAGAAGATATTGAACTGTCAATGAGAATGACAAAACTGTTAGGAAAAACGCACCGACTGATTTATGCTAGTGACTATGTCGTTTACACTGACCCTGTACCGACTTATAAGGCTTTGTTTCGTCAACGCTACCGTTGGAAATTTGGTAGTTT
>CAUPNJ010000021.1:0-9466 GCA_963512515.1 uncultured Candidatus Saccharibacteria bacterium
CTTGACCTTGGTCAATTATCAGATGCACATCTAAAAATTGGTCAAATCTTAGACCTAGAACAAATTAAGCAGCTAAAATCTCTTTCCAATTTTGGCAAGCTCTATCAGCGTGCCTTAGAATATTTAGCTTCTCATCCGCATTCTACCAAAGAAATTCAAGATTATTTGCGCCGTAAGCAAAATAAGCGTTTGACCGAATCGAAACTTTACGAAGCTAAGTCCAGGTTTTCTTCCCAAACTACTGTTTACCAAAAACCCAAGAAACTAGCTCCTCCCATTTCCGACCAAGACATCAAACAAATCATAGCCAAACTCACAGAGTATAAATATCTTGATGATGCTAATTTTGCTAAATACTACGTAGAAAATCGTTTTCAAAAAAAAGGCATTAGTCAGCGTCGCCTTAGACTGGAATTAACCAAGAAGGGAATCGCCCCAAACATTATTGATCAAGTACTTTTTGACTCCGACTGTTCTCGTTCTGATTCTGATGAGATCAAAAAAGTTATTACCAAAAAACGCCGGTTAGGTTACGATGATCAAAAACTCATTCAATATCTTGTTCGTCAGGGCTTCGACTACGAGTTGGCGAAAGATTCTGTTTCGAAACTAAGTTCTGACCTCGAAACGGATTAATAAAATTAGGTATAAATTCCGTTTCTGTCTTCTTATTTGTTTTTGAGACCTCATTTTTGACGATAATTTTCGTATCAGTCACCTCTATTATTTCCGATCTTCCAATTACCAATTCAGAATCCAGCAAAGCTTTTAAAATTGGTCTTTTGACCACTAACTGCATAATTCTAAAATCTAATACATCCACCGTAAAATCTACCACCTTCCCCAGCTTCGCACCTTTTTCATCCTCCACTGTCAATCCGTCTACCCTAAAATTCAGTTGTATAATTTTATCCAACGCAACCACTTCATCTTGTTGCAGCAATTCATCGCTAGAATCAACAATCATCCCTAATTTCGAAAATTCTCGGATACTTTTAGTTTCCAATAAATTAGCATCACCCGACTTAATTAAAGGTCCAACCAAGAAAAAAGCTACAATTTTCAATTCATTCGGATCAACAATTATCGACTGTACCTCGCCAATCGCCCCGCCAATATGCAAACTAAGCACTGGTCGACCAAGCAGACTTGATCCGTTTATCAACATATTTTTATTGTACCACAAAACCACTATTTTTTTAAAAACGCTTATGTTATTATGGAAACAAATACTAACACTACAAGGGTCATAATCTATGGAACAAAAACCAATACGAGTCAATTCGGAAATTGGCAAACTTAAAACAGTTTTGCTGCATCGTCCAGGCGAGGAGCTTGAAGCTCTCACACCAGATTATATGGAGCGTATGCTTTTTGACGATGTTCCTTATCTAAAAGCCGCACAAGCAGAACACGACGCCTTCGCTCAAGTTTTAAAAGACAACGGCGTCGAAGTCCTCTATCTTGACCAGTTAGTCGCTGAAGCCCTACATTCTGACCCACTCAAAATCCAATTTGCTACCGAAATGGTGCAAGCTTCTAAGCAAGGAGATTCTTATGTCACTGAAGCAATTATCCGTTATTTACTCAGCTTAGACACTTTATCTATGGTTCGAAAAATCATGGCAGGTGTGAGAAAGATCGAAGTCAACGTTCCAGACCAACTAGAGAGACAGCTTCATCATTTTATGATCGACGATTATCCATTCTATTTAGACCCCATGCCAAATCTATACTTCACACGTGATCCAGCCGCCTCCATCGGCGACGGCCTCACTATCAACAAAATGCACTGGCCCGCTCGTCGTCGTGAATCTCTTTTTATGGAATATATCATCAAATATCATCCTCGTTTCGCTGACGCCAAACTTCCGGTCTGGTATGGTCGCACCAATAAATTTTCTTTGGAAGGTGGCGATGAATTAGTTTTAAGCAAAGATACTCTCGCCATAGGTATTAGCGAACGCAGCGAAGTTAATGCTATCGAAAAACTTGCCTCCAGATTACTTAAAAATTCCGACTTTAAGCGTGTGATGGCTATCAAAATTCCGGCTAAACGTGCCTTTATGCATCTAGACACGGTCTTTACTATGATTGATTACGACAAGTTTTCTGTCCACCCGGCCATTTTAGCCACCGGCGGCGAGTTAGATATTTATATCTTAGAAAAATCTGACCAAAATTCCTTCGGCTACACCATCACTCACAAACGAAACCTCAAACAAACCTTAGCAGAGGTTCTAAATATTGAAGAAATTCAGTTAATCCAATGCGGTGATGGCGATATCATTGCTTCTGCTCGTGAGCAGTGGAATGACGGTTCCAATACTCTGGCTATTGCCCCAGGTGTTGTGGTCACCTATGACCGTAATTACGTTACCAACGCCGCTTTGCGTCAAGCTGGCATTAAAGTTATTGAGGTTGTCGGCTCCGAACTTGGCCGTGGTCGTGGTGGCCCGCGCTGTATGACCATGCCTCTAGTTAGAGAGGACCTATAATGCTAAATCTCAAAGGTCAATCATTCCTCGCACTCAAAGATTTTACGCCACGCCAAATCAGGCTTATGCTTGACACTGCACACCAGTTTAAAAAGAACAAACTGGCTGGCATTCCCAACAAAATCCACGCAGGTAAAACCATCGCCTTACTTTTCGAAAAAACTTCCACTCGCACCCGCTGTGCTTTTGTTACCGGTGCGCGTGATCTTGGTATGCATGCTGAATTTCTCGGCAAAGATGATATCCAACTCGGTAAAAAAGAATCTGTCCGCGACACCGCCATGGTGCTTGGTCGCATGTTCGATGGTATTGAATTTCGTGGCTTCTCCCACCAAACCGTCGAAGAGCTAGCCGAATATGCCGGTATACCGGTTTGGAATGGATTAACCGATAAATTCCATCCCACCCAAGGTCTCGCCGATTTTATGACTATCGAAGAACAACTCGGTTATCTCAAAGGCGCCAAACTTGCTTATGTCGGCGACGGACGCAACAATGTTGCCAACACTCTTATGTTCGCCTCTGCCTTGATGGGTGTAGATTTTCGCATCGCTGCCCCCCGCGAGCTTTTTCCAGAATATGAATTAGTTAAAGAAGCTAGAGAGATTGCTCAAAAATATCAAACTGGCGCCAAAATCAATGTAGTCGAAAGTCCCGAGCAGGCCGTCCTGAACGCCGATTTCATCTACACTGATGTCTGGGTGTCAATGGGGGAAGAAGATAAATTCGATGAACGTATCAAACTTCTCAAAGATTACCAAGTCAACCAAGAACTTTCAGCCGCCACTCATAATCCTCAAGTCAAATTCTTACACTGCCTCCCCGCTTTTCACGACAAAAATACTGAATTTGGCAAAAAGATCTACGAACAGTATGGCTTGGATGCTATGGAAGTAACTGACGCCGTCTTCTACAGCAGCCACAGCGTAGTTTTTGAGCAGGCTGAAAATCGTGTCTACACGATTGAAGCCGTCATGGCGTTAACTATATAAACAAGGTCAAAGAAAGGAAAAACATGACTGAAAAAGTCAAACGACCAAAGCGGCAACGCAAGCATATTAAGGCACTATCAGCCTTTGCCGTGCTGTTTTCAATTATTGGACTGATGGCCTGTCTAACCTGGGTCATTCCATCCGGTCAATACGAGATGATCCCAGATCCCAACAATTCATCTGAACAACTGCGTAAAGCTGGCAGTTATCAAGAAGTTCCAAAAGTTGTTACCAAAAAAGATCAAGAAACCGGCAAAGAAGTAGTTGACGAAGATCGCCGTCAAGGTATTTGGGATGTATTTATGGCCCCCATCAAAGGCATGGCCGAACGTCTCGATGTGATCATTTTCGTTCTAATCTTGGGCGGATTCCTTGGTGTAGTCATGAAAACTGGTGCACTTGACGCCTCTCTCGGTGGTCTGTTACGCAAAATGAACGGCAAAGAAAAATGGCTCATTCCTATCCTTATGACTTTGTTTGCCATTGGCGGAACCACTTACGGTATGCAAGAAGAAGCCGTTGCTTTTTATGCTCTCATTATCCCCGTTATGATGGCTGCCGGCTATAATGCTATGACTTCAGTCATGATAATTGTCTTAGGTGGAGGCGTCGGCGTTTTGGCTTCGACTGTCAACCCTTTCTCAACCGGTATCGCTGCTCGTACCGCCGACATCCCTCTCGGTAATATCCTTTGGATTCAAGGCCTCGTTCTGGCTCTAATGTTAATTGCGGCTATCCTTTTCACCATGCGTTATGCTGCCAAAGTTAAATCTGGCAAATATACCGAAGACAAAGCTATCAACGCTACCTTTAAGCCTTTAGACGTTAAATCTATACCCGAAAATACCGGTCGACGCAAGGCTATTATGTTGGTTTTTGCTATCACTTTCATCATCATGATTGCCTCACTAATTCCTTGGGGTGATTTCGGAGTTACTATTTTTAGCGACTTCCACGATTGGATCGTCAACTTACCTATTATCAGCAATATTCTTGGCGCCAACCACAGCTTACCTCTCGGTGAATGGTATTTTAATGAAATCTCAGCCCTCTTCTTTATCTCAGCCATCATCATTGCGCTTATCAATCATAAAGAATTTCACGATAAAAATATCTCCATCACCGACACTTTCATCAATGGCGCCGAACAATTACTTAGCGTCGCTATTATCATAGCGGTCGCTGCCGCTGTTTCTGTTGTCATGAAAGCTGGCGGCATTGAAGATACTATCATTCACTGGGGAGAAGAAAGCCTCAAAAACACCAACGGTGGTTTAGTTGGAATCCTGGCTTATCTCTTCTATTTGCCAATGTCGTTTATCATTCCTTCTTCCTCAGGTTTAGCCGCGGCTTCTATGCCAATTATTGCCCCAGTTGCCGAATTAGCTGGCGCCCACAAAGAAACTATGGTGGTTGCTTTTGCTAATGCTAACGGCTTGCTCAATATGTTTGCTCCTACCATCGCCTCACTCATGGCAGGACTTACCTTATCAGGCGTTTCATACAAAAACTGGTTGAAGCGTATTGCTCCGATTCTAATCATCTTCGTTATCATTAGCGCTACAGCCGTCTTTATTACCGGGGTGGTTTAGTGCCACGAATCGTAGTTGCTCTTGGTGGTAATGCCTTGTCGCTTGACGGCAAGGCTACCGCAGAAGCTCAACAAAATGTAGCCGACATCACTGCTGGACAGCTAGTTAAATTGATTCAAGCTGGACACGAAGTGGTCGTAGTTCATGGTAATGGTCCGCAAATTGGCAATATTATTTTACACGAAGAAGCCATCAATACCGAAAAAACTCCAACCATGCCAATTGATGTCTGTGTAGCTATGAGTCAAGGCCAAATCGGCTATTGGCTTCAAAATTCATTACGTAACATTTTAAAGACTAATGGCATAAATCGTCCGGTTGGCTCCATTGTGACTCAAGTCTTAGTTGACCCCAACGATCCTGCTTTTCAAAATCCCAGCAAGCCAATCGGGCCTTTCTATACCGAAGCCGAGGCTAGGCAATTAGCTGCCGAGCGTGGTTTTGTGGTTAAGCCAGATGCAAATCGTGGTTGGCGCAAAGTTGTAGCCTCACCACAACCGATTGGCATCGTTGAGTCCGACCTTATCAACCTTGCCTTAGATAATCACGCCATAATCATCGCTGCTGGTGGCGGTGGCATACCGGTTTATCAAGATGCAAACAGGCTAGTCGGTAAAGAAGCTGTTATTGATAAAGATTTTGCCGCCGCTAAATTAGCTGATTTAGTTTCAGCTGATCTTCTGCTTATTCTAACCGTTGTCGACACAGTCAAATTAAATTTTGGACAACCTAACGAAACCGCCGTGAGATCCATGACTACCGAACAAGCTCAAGCTTATATCTCACAACAACAATTTGCCCCAGGTAGTATGTTGCCGAAAATCGAGGCTTCAATGCAATTCGTGCAGAACCCAGCCCCTCGTGCCGCCGTCATCACTTCACCCAATCAAATCATCGACGCAATTCAAGGCCGGTCCGGCACCATCATTACCAGATAGCGTGCTAAAATAAAAACATGCAGAAAATTTTAGCCGTTTCTGGTGGCGTTGATTCTATGGTGCTGCTAGATTTATTTAAAAATGATCCGCAAGCAGTTGTGGCTCATTTTAATCACGGCACTAGACCTTCTGCAGATGCTGACCAACTTTTTGTGGCCACTACTGCCCAAAAATATAACCTACCCTTTTTTACCGCCAAACAGACCTTAGGCGCTAACGTTTCCGAAGCCAAAGCTAGGGAAGCTCGCTATAATTTTTTACATCAAGTCGCCAAAGTCCAAAACGGTCAAATTTATACTGCCCACCATCTCGACGATTTAATTGAAAGTGTCGTCATTAATTTTATTCGTGGTACTAGCTGGCGTGGACTTGTTCCGTTAGGAAATTCGGCCCTCTCCCGTCCTTTTATTGATAAAAATTTTTTCCGTACCGACATTTTGCGCTATGCCGCCCAACATCAAATCGTCTATCGACAAGACCCCACCAACACCGAACCCGACTATTTGCGCAACCGTCTACGGCCGCTATGCTCAAATCTTTCCCAAACTCAAAAAATCGCTCTTACCAATCTAGTTAGTCAGCAAAAAAATCTAGCGACAGAAATTACTAAAATCCTGCAGATTCTCCAGCCTTTAGATGGCATTTATCAGCGGGCTTGGTTTGAAGAATTTGACTTGTCTGTAGCTATTGAATTTTTACGCTTTGCCTTACTTAAAACCAAGCAACTTTCGCTCACTCGTCCCCAACTTATGGATTTTCTCACCGCCATCAAAACTTACCAACCAGGTAAAAAATTTAATTTACCTAAAAATAATTTCATCACAATTCATCAAAAATTTTTCCAACTTTAACTCCTCGCTTTTACCTCTGAAACCTGTTATTATATATCAATAATGAAAGCTGATAAAATTCGCAATTTTTGTATTATTGCCCATATTGATCATGGTAAATCTACGCTCGCTGATCGTATGATGGAGTTAACTGCTACCGTCGAAAAGCGCTACATGAAATCTCAACTTCTAGATAGTATGGAATTGGAGCGTGAAAAGGGCATCACTATTAAACTTACTCCTGTCCAGATGCACTACAAAGGTTACGAGCTGAATCTTATTGACACTCCAGGTCATGTTGATTTTTCTTACGAAGTGTCCCGCTCTCTGCAAGCCGTAGAAACCGCCATTTTAGTAGTCGACGCCACTCAAGGTATCCAAGCTCAAACTCTTGCCAACGTCTATCTCGCCTTAGAACAGGATTTACAAATTATTCCCGTCATCAACAAGATTGATCTCCCCGCTGCCGAAGTTGAGCAGGTCCAAAACGAAATTATCAATCTACTGGGTTGCGACCGTTCCGAAATCATAGGCGTTTCTGCCAAAACTGGATTAAATGTTGAAAAAGTTCTTGATGCCATCGTCGAAAAAGCCAAAAGCCCTTCCTCTCCACAAGACACCAACGGAAATTCTGCTTGTCGCGCTTTAATTTTCGATTCTTATTTTGATGATTATCGCGGTGTGGTGTTATACGTTCGCATTTTTAATGGGGTTTTGCCCAAAAATTCCAACATTAAAATGATGGCAACTAATACCTCGGGTATTGCTCTTGAAGTCGGTATTTTAACTCCCAACATGCACCCCAAAAATCAGCTAGAAGAAGGCGAAGTCGGTTACATCGTCACTAATCTTAAAACCACTAGAGACGCTAAAGTAGGTGATACCGTAACCCTCACCAAAACTCTTGCCACCACTGCGCTTCCAGGATACAAAGACGTCCTACCTTTTGTCTATGCCGGTTTTTTCACTATTAGCAACGATCAATACAAAGATCTAAAAGATGCAATCGAAAAGCTCAGCCTCTCCGATTCGGCTTTGCGTTTCGAGCCCGAAAATAGCCCCGTCCTAGGTTTCGGCCTTCGTATTGGTTTTCTCGGTCTTCTACATATGGATATCATCAAAGAACGCTTAGAGAGGGAATTCAATCTAGATCTTGTCGTTACCAACCCTTCCACAAACTACCGCATCACCTTAAACGACGGCAAAAATTTTGAAATTAAATCCGCCGCCGATTTGCCCGATCAATCCGAGGTTGCTGAAATTCGTGAACCTTGGGTTAAAGGTGAAATTATTTTACCAAAAACCATGATTGGTGCGGTTTTAAATCTTATCGTCGAAAAACGAGGTCATCAAACCAATCTTTCCTATATCGAAGATCGTGCCGTCATTGATTTTGAGGCCCCCATGGCTAATTTACTGACCGATTTTTACGATCAGCTTAAATCTGCCACATCCGGTTATGCTAGCTTTAATTACGAACTTAGTAATTATCGACCAGAAGATTTAGTGCGTGTTGATTTTCTTGTTGCTGGCGAAAAAATCGATGCTTTGGCGCTCATGTGTCACCGTTCCGAGGCCGATGCTCTCGGTCGCAGTATTACTAAAAAATTAAAAACCGTCATTCCTCGTCAAAATTTCGAGGTTGCTATTCAAGCTGCCATCGGCGCTCGTATTATTGCTCGCGAAACTCTTGGAGCTTTTCGCAAGGACGTTCTAACCAAAATTCATACAGGCGACCGCGATCGTAAAGCCAAGCTTCTGTCTAAGCAGAAAAAAGGTAAGGCCCGCATGAAACGTTTCGGCAAAATCGATATTCCTTCAGAAGCTTTTACCGTGATGCTAAAACGCGACTAATTTCCGTCACTACTAGTTTCAGCACTTCTTCTCTATCACCGCTAACTTGAATTGGTAGCAACAATCCCAGTTTCTTGTATTTTTCTAGCACGGGCAAAGTTTTTTGTTTAAACTCTTGCAATCTAATTTTTAATATTTCCAAATTTCGATCGTCTGCGCGCTCACCTCGGTCAGCCGTTTCTTTCGCCACTTCCCAGCGCTTTATAATTTCTTCTTCTGCTAAGTCCAAAAACAACACTAGCCTAATCGGATGCCCGCTTTTTTTCGCCTCCGCCAGTACAGCCACCTCTTCTCCGTTCCAGCGTCCCACGCTCGACAAAATCAATCCCTTTCCAGACAATTCACTTCGTCGAAAATAAGGCAAAACAATTTCATAAAACCGATCGGTTTTTATCAACTCTCCTCCAGTAGTCATATTTTCTTTAGACTTAGCTTCAAATTCCCGAATAATTTCGCCAGAAGATAAGAATTTCGCTCCCAGCATTTTCGCCAAACTTTTACCAACTGTATCTTTTCCGCTCATTGGCGCTCCAAAAATGTTAATCGAACCCGTCCCCAGCCCCTGTTTGATTTTTGCAATTTCTTGTTCCATAACTTAATCTTAGCACAATTTCTAAACTAGCACTCTTGTATTTTAAGTGCTAATCTATTATAATTTAAGCATGAATATCACCGATCGCCAGCGCCAAATTCTTTTCGCGATTATTGAAGAATATGCCGAAATGGCCACCCCTGTAGGCAGCGTTACTTTGGCCAAAGTTT
>CAUPNJ010000022.1:0-9255 GCA_963512515.1 uncultured Candidatus Saccharibacteria bacterium
AATATCATCATAATCAAAACTAGAGGCTAATTTCTTTGCCAAACGTCGTAAATCTGGTACTTTTACCCCTAAAATAGTTTTCTTGGTATTGATGATTTTTTGGTGAAACTCAACATAGGCCTGATTCCCAACCGCATATTTTTCAAGTTCAGTATCAATATTATCCATATTTAAAATTATAATCCCAAGCTACACCAAAGCAAGGTTTAAGATTAAAAAGTCTTAAATAATTCAGATGATGTTATAATAGGTCCATGAAAAACAATTTCGCTACCACCAACCTCATTATCGGCGCTGGCCTTTCTGGCCTCTCCTTTGCCTATTTTTCCAACAACCAAGATTACCTCATCATCGAAAAAGAATCCGAGGCCGGCGGCTATTGCCGTACCATCAAAAACCCCGAGTACGTCTGGGATTTTGCCGGCCATTTCTATCATTTTAAGCGTGAAAAATACAAAGTTCTTTTTGAGTCTCTAGTCGAGCCCGACCAAATTATCCACCAAACCAAAAATACTAAAATTTTCTACAAAAACCAACTCATAGACTATCCCTTCCAAACCAATATTCATCAGCTTCCCAAAGAAGACTTTATCGATTGTCTCTACGATCTCTTTACTAAAGACGCCAATGCCGACTATCACGATTTTCTTGAAATGCTTTATACTAAATTCGGCAAAGCTATTACTGAGAAATTTCTCCGCCCCTACAACGAAAAGCTCTATGCTACCGATCTTAGCAAGCTTGATCGTGACGCTATGGGTCGCTTTTTCCCATATGCTGACCTTGAAGCTATCATCCGCAACATGAAAGAGTCTCAAGCTAAAACCTATAATGATACTTTTCTCTATCTTAAAAAGGGAACTGGCTATTTTATTGACAAGCTTTATCAAAAAATTGACCACTCTAAAGTCAAGTTAAACACCACAGTTGCCAAAATCGATGTCAAAAATCATATCGCCACTCTCTCCGACGGTTCTGAAATTAAATACCAAAACCTCATCAATACCATCCCCTTCAATCAGTTCCTCAAACTCTTAGATAATTCAGAAAATAATAATCAAACCACAGTTAATCCTGCCAAGCTCGCCGATGAGCTTTCCTTCAACAAAGTCCTCGTTCTAAATCTCGGCTTTGACACCCCCTCGCCTCGATTCACCCAAGAACACTGGATTTATTTCCCCGACAAAACCCTGAATTTTTACCGCATTGGCTTCTATAATAATATTTTATCCCAGCCAAAGCTCAGTACTTATGTTGAAATCGGTTTTTCCAAAAACGCCAAAATCGACGCTGAGGTGGAGCTCCAAAAAGCCCTCGAAGGCATGAAAAAAGTTGGCATTATTGACGATTCTATGAAATTAGTAGACAAAAACCTCCTTGTCATGGACCCTGCCTATGTCCACATTTCAACCAAAGAAGACCAGACCGTTAAGGATTTTCAAGCCGAACTAGAAGGCAAAAATATCTATAATCTTGGTCGCTATGGCAAATGGACTTACAACTCTATGGAAGACTGTATGGAGCTTGCCAACCAACTCGCCAACAGAAATAAAGGTTGATATGTCTAGTTTAGAGCCCAACATCTCTATCGTCATTCCCGCCTATAATGTAGAAAAATACATCATCCGCTGCTTAGAATCTGTCGCCGCTCAAACTTATCAAAAACTAGAAATCATCATCGTAAATGATGGTTCAACCGACTCCACTAAACAACTTTGTGCTGGATTTGCCAAAAACGAACCGCGTGCCAAACTAATTAACCAAAAAAACCAAGGTCTCTCTATGGCTCGCAATCATGGCATCGAACAAGCTACTGGAGTATATCTTGTTCTAATCGACGGCGACGATGAAATCGCTCCAGATTTTGTCGAAAAACTAGCGACCGCCGCCACCAAATCTAACTCCGATATTGCCGTCTGCGGCTACCGCATTATCTCTGAACAAAATCAAGAGTCCATTTCTCCCTCTATCGCTCAGATTTCGGGTTCTGACGCTGCCATTGCTCTTCTGACCCAACAAAAAAACTACGACGTTATCGCCTGTAACAAACTTTATAAAAGGGATCTATTTGAATACATCAAGTATCCCGCTCGCCAAATTCACGAAGACAATCTCACAACTTATAAACTTTACGCTGCCGCTAAAAAAGTCTGTTTTCTAGAAGAACCGCTGTATTTCTACCATAAACGCTCTGGCAGTATCACTACTACTGCCAAAAAAACTCAAAGCCTATTCGTCAAACAGCAAGCCGCTAGAGAGGCTATGCACTATTTTCAAGATTTTTCCAAGCTTGATCCTGTCACTCAAAACGCTATTAAAAATCCCCAAACCCTCCTAAAACTCCAGCAAGCCGCCAAAGTTTCCTTTCTACTCTCGCAGTTTGCCTTTCTCGACCACGCCCTTCGTCAAGAAATCCCCGCTAGATTCAAAGACCAAGCCGTCAAAAATATCAAAAAACACAGCGACTTCAAAAATCCCTATCTTTCCAGACGCCTCCGCGCCTATCTCTATTTTCTCAAAACCCCGAAATCCTTTGCATATAAGTTCTACCGCAAACTTAAACCAGGAAATTCATGAAAAAAGGCGCGAATATTCGCGCCTTAACTTAGAGGTTACAATAAAGTCCAACCAATTTAGTTACTACCGTTTCAGAAAAATAATTTTCCCTAGCAGTGTTTAAATTGATTACGCCCAGCTCTTCTATCTTTTCAGGAGCCAAACTTACCAAAGATTCAAACTTAACCATTAAATCTTCAAAGTTTTTGAACTCGAAAGTCTGAAAAACCAGATTTTTCCTTAAAATCTCCCGACTCGAAGGCGATCCAGAAGCTAAACAAGGCAAACCTTGCTCCATCGCCTCTAAAAGTGCCATAGAGAATCCGCCTTGGTAGTGAGTTGGAAATAGGAATAAATCCGTTTCCACCCAATGCTCCTTCAGTTTTTCTGGAGTCTGTCTACCGTAAAAAGTAATATTACTTGGCAAATCTATTTTGGCTATTTTCTGTTCAAAATTCTTCTCTAACCCCCCTATCATTTTGAATCGAATCTCGGGATACTGACGCGCCAGCTCTATTACGTCAAGCGCACCCGTATTTTCCTCCATATTACCAACGTTCATGACGGTTTTGATCCGCCCATATTTTCTATCTGTGTAGAAAGATTCTGCACCTAGAAAATTCGGCAAATATTCACAATTAGAATTAGGATATTCAGTTTTTAAAAATCTTTCCGCCGTTCTGACCGTTGCAATCGACAAATCAGCCAGCGACATTAGCTTGTCAAACCAAAGCCTATCTTCCTCATTGTTTTTGTCGTAAAATTCCTCAATATTGCAATGAAACTCCACAACAATTTTACAGCCAGATTTTTTTACGATCTGCGCAATTTCTGCATTACGCTTCACTTCAAAACCGCGAGTCATCAAGTTTAGATGCACAATCTCTATTTTGTTTTCCGAAATCGCATCTAACAACTCTTTTTCTAAGGACTCCAGATTTTTCATTTCTGGCTCGCTACCACCGAAATAGCCACCCTGCTCAACCTGTTTTTTATAGAGATCATCGTTAAATTCAAAAATCTCAATATTATCCATGTTTTTTGCTGTGGCCATAAGGTTGGCCCCCCAAACCGCAATACCAGTCGCTGAACCTTTTTTAGACAAAACTAGTAAAACCTTCATTTTTTCACCTCTCTATCAAAGAATTTTGGGCAATGCCCAATTCCACTATCTTAAATATAATCTTATAATTATAGCATACTTTTCAATAAAAGTCAATAGACTTACGCCGAAACTAAAGCCTTCTTAAGCTGACTGCCGCAAATAATTATAAATCTCACTTAATCTTACAACTAACTCTAAGCAACGCCCTCTCGATTTCCTTAACTGTCGCACAATTTTCCCCGCAATTTTCGGTGAATTATAAAATTCGGGGTATTTTTGCAGCTTCCGATCAAACGCCAAAAAGGCTTTTTTATCCCGTAAATAATGCAACAAAATATAATAATGGCTGTCGCACATCCCCGCCACCAACCTATCTCTTAAATAAGTTCGTTTACCTTCTCCAATGCTATTTTTATGCGCTTCATATTCCGCCAACAACCTCAAGCACACCTTCTCGTGTTGCAAATAGTTTTTGGCCATATTTTTCACATTAATCGATTGTTGCTCGCGCTCCTGCACGTATCGGTAGACATCTATCGGATAATACACCAGGGTTTTTGCCGATAAATAAACCAAAAAATTGTACTCCATATCCACATAGAAGCATTTTTCGTCAATCTTGAAATTCGCCTTTTTCAGTAAGCTAGTCTTGCAAGTCGTGGTTGAAAGCAGCGGTCCTAAGTCTCGAAAGCCAGCTTTTTCATTCGTCATTTTTTCTAAATCTAGAGTCTGGTTTTTAACTAAATTATCATACTTACGCACCGCTACGATTTGATTTTTTTGCACCAAATCTTCAGAATAATCCGTCAAAACTATATCGGCCGTCTCATTTTTTAATTTCTGCAAAAAAACTTCGAAGGCTTTTTTGTCAAAATAATCATCCGCGTCCATCACCCGAAAATATTTACCTCTAGCCTCTTTAATTCCAACATTTATCGTTGAGCCATGACCACCATTTTCCTTATCAATCACCCTTAGTGCAGGATGATTTTCCGCTAACTCTTTTGCTACTTTCAAAGTCTCATCTTTAGAGCCATCATTAACGATCAAAATTTCAATCAGCTCCGTCATTTTATGGCCCAGCAGGGAATTCACTCCCTTCCCCAAAAAATCTGCCGAATTATAGGCTGGTATTAATACTGAAAGTAGCGGACTCTCAAGGTAACTACTCTTTTTATCTGCTAGCTGCGGCTTATTGCTAGTCTTTTTTGACTGCCCGTTCATTCATCTTCAAAAAATTTATCGTATCACGCATTGCGTCTGCGACATTAAGCTCAGTTTTCCAACCCAGCTCCTCCAAGGCTTTACCAGGATCAGCATAAATCTCTGCTAAATCACCTGTACGCCGCTCTGCAATTTTATAAGGTAATTTTTCTCCGCTTGCTTTATCGAAAGCATCAATCATTTCAAGGACAGTTGAGCCGTCACCAGTCCCTAAATTGTAAACACTAATCTTGCCAGGCTCCAAGGCCTTAATTGCCGCCAAATGACCTTTAGCTAAATCTACTACATGGATATAATCGCGGATGCATGTCCCATCTCGAGTTTCATAATCATTACCAAATACCGACAATTCTTTTATTTTGCCCTCAGCTACTCTCATGATTACAGGCATTAAATTATTCGGAATTCCATTTGGATCTTCACCAAGCAGGCCAGAGGAATGTGCGCCTACTGGATTGAAATATCGCAGTATTACCACAGACATATCATTATTTGCTATAGCGGCAGCTTGCAGAATTTTTTCAATTGCGTGTTTAGTCTCGCCGTAGGGATTTGTAATTCCCACTCCAGTCGTCATGCTCTCGTCTAGTTTTCCAGAATTTATCTCGCCATAAACTGTCGCCGAAGAAGAGAATATGATATTTTTTACACCAAATTCTTTCATGCATTTTAATAAGTTCAGGGAACCACCAACATTATTCTCATAATATAAGACAGGCTTCTCGACAGATTCTGCCACAGCCTTTAATCCCGCAAAGTGAATTACCATATCAAAATGATTGGAACTAAAAACCTTACGTAGTTCGTCTAAATTTCGAATATCAGCCTTATAAAACTTTGGCTTCACACCCGTAATTTTTTCAATCTTATCAAGGACTTCTATCTTGCTATTAAATAAATTATCCAGGATCTCTACTTCATACCCAGCCTGAATTAATTCCACCACTGTGTGTGAACCAATATACCCAGTTCCCCCTGTTACTAGAATCTTCCTATTTTTCGTATTCATAAACCCATTATAACATGGACTCCGCTATACCGACCACTCAAAAGCCTTCAACAACAAATTTCCCTCAATCAAGAGGGAATTAAATAAATAGGCAAACTACTTTACTTCGCCAAATTCATAGTAGTCATGCAATATTTTGCTCGCTTCTTTCGCGTCAGATTCTTCCATCGTTGTTTCAAACAGATAATCAAAAGCCCTTAATCCGTTTTCGAATTCTTGGCTCACTAATACATCTTGGTCATTTTTTAGATCATGACTAATTACAGAAATCGGCTGCTCCAAAAGACCTTTGGTAATTTCTCTGGTCGCTGGATTTTTCAAATTTCTAGTAGCCAAAAAACACCCAAAAACATAATAATCCGGATAAGTCTTGCATTCAGCGTTACGGTTAAACAATTCACTTTCTCGGAATAAATCCATAACTTTTGGCGAAACAGTCCTCAAATCTTCATTTTCATCAGGAATAAAACCGCCAGCCGAAACGTTTTTCTTACGTTCTTGCCCCTCACGCAACAAGTAGCCTACGCATTGAGTACCGTTAGCGACATCATCAATCATACCAACCATATCCACAATCTTTTCAGCCTCTGGATAATTGCTAAGCTCAGCAAATTCATCCTCAAAGGCTTTATCTCGCAAACCGTGTAACAATATAGTTTTTTCCTATGGTATATAGCACGCCACCAGGCTCAAAACTATCTGAAATTGCCATATCTGGTACTTCTTGATTCAAAAGTTTTGGCGCATCTTCTAGAAATTTTTTATAACCCACCACATGGTGATCATATTCCGAACCTACGCCGCAATCATTAAAATTTCCTTGTTCACGATACTGAAAAGACCTGCCATAATCATGGTAAGCTGCCGCCATCTGTAACACCTTATTATCTGGGGCAATCTTCTGCGAAATTGCATACACCTGTGGGTAGTGACAGTTTAATTTAAACAACATATCCTGATCACCCGCAAACTCTACACGCTGCAAGTCTGAATCTTCATAAAAATGCTCCATCAAAGATTTTTCCATTTCATTCTGAAAAATTTCTTTGTTCTCAGCTTTAGCTTCCATTTTCTCTTCAAATATTTTTTCCATACTGCTAATATGCACCTATCGCTTTACTACTGCCACAAACCCTCGTAAGCCTCTGCCACTTCTGCCGGCTTACCTTCTTTCATAATTTTCCCACCTTCAATCAAAATCGCCCGATCACAAAACTTTTTTACGTTTTCCATTGAATGCGTCACCAAAACCACTGTCTGCTCACCTCTTAGCGACTCAAAATAATCATTGCATTTCTTCTGAAAGGCCGCATCTCCCACCGCCAAAACCTCATCCAGAATCAAAATATCACCGCGCGCTCGAATTGCAATCGAAAACGCCAGCCTCACTTGCATACCAGAAGAATAATTTTTTAGTTTCTGATCCATAAAATCGCCAAGTTCCGCAAATTCAACAATTTCATCATACATCTTATCCATCTCGGCGTTAGAAAAGCCCAGCATCGCCCCGTTCAGATAAATATTTTCTCGTCCCGTCAACTCATGATTAAAACCCACCCCCAACTCGATAAATGGCACCAAAGTCCCGTTAATTTTAATTTTGCCTTGCTCAGGTGTGTAAATACCAGACATAATTTTAAGCAGAGTCGACTTGCCACTTCCGTTCCTGCCTACAATGCCTAAAAACTCACCTTTTTTCACCTCAAAGTCAATGCCTTTCAATACGTGAAATTCAGTGTATCCTTTTACTCCACGCAAACGATTAAAAATCGCCTGCTTCAATCCCCAAGCTCTCTCTGTTGGTAACTTAAAACTCTTGTGAATGTTATGCACTTTAATTGCTACATCTGAATTTTTCACTAAATTTCCTCCGCAAAACGTTTTGATCGCTTCCTAAAATAAGCGCTCGCTAGCACTAAAACCATCAATACAATCAAGATTGGCACCGATTTAATTCCAATATTTCCGATTAAATCCCAAGTCCGTACCGCCTCTTTGGTTACTAGCCAATATCGAATATCTTGCACCGCTTGCGCAATGGGATTTAACATCAAAATCTTAGCAAGAGTCACGCTACTAGCCATCACGAATGAAATCGGATAAATAATTGGAACAGCGTAAAACACCGCCTGCATCAAAACCTCCCAAATTGAAGAAATATCCCGATATTTAACATTTATTGCGCCTAGAAGCATCGAAATCCCCAAAGAAAGCAAGTAAAGTTCCACCACAAATGGTAAAATCAAAATCCAGCCAAAGTTTGGCGTCACTCCGTTCATCAAAGCAAACACAATGATTACAGCTAGATTAATTGCAAAATTAATCAGCGCCGTCGCCGTCGCCGACACCACCACGATCCATTTCGGAAAGCTAATTTTGCGAATCAAATCTCCTCGCCCTACAATTGCCTGAATTCCCTGATTGGTCGATTCCATAAAAAAGTTCCAAAGCACCACACCGGTTAATAAATACACGGCATAATGCGGAATCCCGTCGCCAAAACGAAAAACTTTCGTAAAAACAAAATATAAAATCGCAAATAGCATCATTGGTCGCAGCAATGCCCATAAATAGCCCAGCACCGAGCCCTGATAACGTAATTTAAAATCTGTTTTCGTCAACTCCTTCAAAAGAATACGATTTCGACGATTCAAAATTTGAGGTATTTTCATAACTGTCATCATTATATCACGAACCTACATCATATGCTATAATACAGCTTATGAAAAATCCTTTAATTTCTGTAATTATCCCTGTTTTTAATACAGGAACATCCGCTAAGTCCCTCATCCAAAAAATCTTGAAAGATAAGTACCCGAGCCTCGAAATTATCGCCATTGATGACGGCTCTTCTGATGATAGTCTTCAAAAGCTTCAATCTATCAAGTCAAAACACCTCAAAATATATCACCAAACGAATAAAGGCGCTGCTAGCGCCCGCAATCTCGGCCTCCAAAAAGCTACTGGCGAATATCTCGTTTTTATCGATTCTGATGACGACATCTCGCCAAATTTTATTTCCGCACTTGCCAAAGAAATTCAAAAACCGCAAGTTGATCTAGCTCTGACCGGTTTTCGTTATCACCGCCTTAAGCAGGGCACTACCTCTGATGTTTTTCTTTCTCCCCAGCCACAAAAAACTCTTAGTCAGAGCCAAAAAACCTATATTCTTAGACTTATGAATTTTGATGGCCGGCTCTATTCTTCCGTTAATAAAATTTTCAAAACCGCAATCATCAAACAAAATAACCTCAAATTCGAAGAGGGAATCGACTTTGCCGAGGACACCCGCTTCGTCTTAAATTACCTTAAATATTCATCTGGTGATATAATTTCCATTCCAAAACCACTCTATATCTAT
>CAUPNJ010000023.1:0-9226 GCA_963512515.1 uncultured Candidatus Saccharibacteria bacterium
GTGCTGCTATGATTAGAGCCCCAGAACTTGCCGCCGAATGTATCAAACAAGCTAAAGTCGCCACTAATCTACCTGTTTCGGTCAAAACCCGGCTCGGCTTTACCTACCCCGACGAATACCAGACTTGGCTACCTTTCTTACTCGAACAAGATATCGCCGCCCTCACCGTCCATCTTCGTACCCGTAAAGAAATGTCCAAAGTCCCCGTCCACTACGAATTGATTCCAGAAGTCATCAAAATTCGCAACCAAATCGCCAAACACACCAAGCTAATTATTAACGGCGACATCAAAAACCTTGGCGAAATAAAACAACTACATCAGCAGTATCCAGAAATCGACGGTTTTATGATTGGCCGTGGCGTTTTTCAAAACCCCTACTGTTTTACCGACCATAACCCCAGCCCAGCCGAACTCAAAAGACTTTTTTTGTATCACCTAGATTTGCACGACCAACGCCAACATCAACTTGAAACAGCCGGCTCGCGCTACCCTTACGAACCGCTCAAACATTTTTTCAAAGTCTACATCAATTCCTTTAACGGCGCTTCTGGACTCCGCGCCAAACTAATGGACTGCAAAAACACCACTGAGCTTCGCCAAGCTTTAGCCGAATCTGTGCTATAATAAGGCCAGAATGAAAATTGCAATTACTTCTGATATTTATTATCCGATGGTTAACGGCGTTGCTGTTTTTGCCCACAATCTCGCCAATGGACTCGCTAAAGCTGGACACCAAGTCCTCGTCATCTGCCCAAGTTTTAACGGTCATTACCATACCGAAATCGATCCCAAAACTGGTGTCAAAACTGTTTTTTTAACCTCCTCGCGTTTTCCATTTTACCCCGATCAAATCAACACCGTCCCCGATCAGCGCGAAATTTTTGGACATAAAATGCCCCGCCTTGCCTATAAAAATGGTATCTGGTGGTCCCGCAAACCTTGGTCAGAAATCGAAGTTGCTCTCGATGAATTTAAACCTGACGTCATCCATCTCCAAACCGCCGAAACGGTTGCGCTGGCCACTCTTTCCTACGTCCGCAAAAATAATATTCCGCTCGTCTCCACTGGTCATGCCTATCCAGACAACATCACCAGTCAATTTCGTATTTTTAAGCCAAAATTAGTCAAAAAATCCGTCGATATGGCCCTTCGCACCTACATGGCTAGCTTCCTAAAAAACGCCGAATACGCCACCATGCCCACCGAAATGGCCATCGATGATCTGGTCCCCAAAAATCGCAAACGTTTTAAGGTTACCGTGGAAGCACTCTCCAACGGCATCGATCTCACCGCCTTCAAACCCGGCAAACCCAATCTTTCCGTCCTGAAAAAATACAACATTAAGCCTAACAAACATCGCTTTATTTACGTTGGACGCGTTGATCCTGAAAAATCCATCCGCCACATTGTTGATGCCTTTGAAAAAGTCGCCAAAAAAGTACCGTCAGCCGATCTTTTAATCGTTGGGGACGGTACAGATAAGCAGAATTTAATTGAGCGAGCCAAAGCTTTAAATCTCACCGATAAAATCCAGTTTGCCGGCAAAATCACACCGCCAGACTTGATCGAAATCTACCGCTCTGGCGCCATTTTTGTCACTGCCTCCGAAACCGAAACTCAAGGTATCGTCCTAATTGAAGCTGCCGCCATCGGTCTACCTATCATCGCCATCAACGCTGGTGCCATCAGCGCCCTCTGTCAGCACCGCAAAAACGGCCTACTTTGTAAGCCAAAAGATGTCAACGGCATCGCTCGCGCCATGATCAAGCTGATTTCCGATCCAAAATTACAAGCTCAGTACAGCAAACAATCTATCGAGATTGCTAAAATGCACGATCTCACACGTACGCTAAAGCGTTTTGAGGAAATTTATCAAACCGCTATCCATCTCAAGAAAACCAACAACACCCCTGAAGCCTAAATTCAATTTATCCCCCTGTTTTAGGTGATATAATATCATTATGAAAAAGTTGAAAACCAAACCAACCACCACCGTCAATCGTCGCGCCAGTTTTGATTTTCACCTCGGTGATGAACTCACGGTTGGTATGGTTTTAACCGGTCTAGAAGTACGCGCCATCCGCGATCATCACGTTCAACTCAAAGGCGCCTTCGTCACTCTAAAAAACCGTGAACTTTGGCTCAACAATCTCACTCTTGGAGCCGAAACCGCCAGGAACATCAAACTACTCGCCACTAAAAAACAAATCCGTGCTTTGGAACGCGCTAAAATCTCCGGTCAAACCATCGTACCAGTTAAGTTATTTGGTGGTAGTCGCCACATCAAGCTAGTTATCGCCACCGCCACCGGTAAGAAAAAATACGACAAACGCCTCTCTATTAAGTATCGCGATCTAGACCGTGAAAGGTCCCGTCTATGAGTCAAAAATCTTATAAACTCTTCTCTTGGAACGTCAATGGTCTGCGCGCCGTCATTAATAAAGAAGCTTTTTTGCCTTTTATCGCTAAACATCAACCAGATTTTCTCTGTCTTCAAGAAATCAAAGCCCGCCCCTACCAAGTTTTGCTAGATTTGCCAGAATATCAGGAAATTTGGAATCCCGCCCTGCGCCCAGGCTATTCCGGCACTGCTATTTTTAGTAAAACCTTGCCCGAATCGACCAGTTCAAATTTTGGCAATCTCACTATTCCATCGGATACCTACGGCGATCCTTTAGCCGAAGGTCGCATCCAAACCGCTGAATTCCCAGAATTTTATCTCGTCAATGTTTATGTGCCAAACTCCAAACCTGATCTTTCTCGTCTCTCTCTACGTGAACAGTCCTGGGACCCTACTCTACTAAAATATCTCAAATTGCTTGAAACTAAAAAACCGGTAGTAATCTGCGGCGATTTCAATGCCGCCCACACCGAAATTGACCTAGCCAGACCCAAAAATAATCATAAAAACGCCGGTTTTACCGACCAAGAACGACAGGGTATCACTAATTTGCTAGCGGCAAATTTTATCGACACTTTTCGACACCTCAACCCCAAAGACCAGCGCTATACTTGGTGGTCTCATTGGGGAAACTCCCGCGCAAACAATGTCGGTTGGCGCATCGATTATTTCTTCATTAGCAAAGCACTACTTCCTAGGCTTAAATCCGCCGAAATTTACGAGCACATCACTGGTTCCGACCACTGTCCTATCTCAATCGAACTGGAGTTTTGATGGAGCTCAACTACTGGCAAAAGCAAGACAAAAGCCCCATCCTAAAGGATCTGGATTGGATTATTCCTGAACAAAAAACTGGTAACATTTTAGTCCTTGGCGGCAACTCGCAAAATTTTGTCAGCGCCATCAGAAGTTCCGAATTTTTCAGCCCCTTGCCGTTTAAATCCGTCCAAACTTTGCTGCCAGACAGCCTCAAAAACAAAATCCCACCCCTGTTAAATATTGCTTTTGCCCCCGCCACCCCTTCTGGCTCCTTCGATAAATCCAATTTACTCGAAAGCGCGGTCAAAAGTTCCGATTTTAATCTCTTGGTTGGTGATTTTTCCAAAAATTCCACCACCGCTATCGCTCTAGTCTCAGCCATCAAACATGCCGAAAAGTCCTGTCTTATCATGCGAGATAGCGTTGATTTACTTACTCCAGATATCGCTTCGATTTTAAACCCCAATCTGTTTGTCTTAGCCTCTATGCCTCAACTGCAAAAAATCTTTCGTAGCCTCTATTACCCTAAAATGCTCCTGCTTTCTATGCCACTCCTCTCTGTCGTCGAAACCCTACACAAATTCACCCTCAGCTACCCATCCACCATTCTAACTTTTCATTCCAACCAAATTATCGTAGCTAAAGACGGCAAAATCATCACTACCGCCATCGAAACCACCAACTTTACCCCGCTTTCTCTCTGGGGTGGCACGCTTGGTTGCAAAATTGCCGCCCTCAATCTCTGGCATCCCAACGACTCTCTAGCCACCACCGCCAGCGCAATACTTTGGCGACCTTAGTCTACTTTAGTTGTTCAAACTCGTCAAACTCACTTTTTTTTGCTAAAATAAGCTTAAGAATTTTAAGGAAGTAAAAATGTCAAACAAAGTCATGATTGTCGGAACTGGTAATGTCGGTACAAGTATTGGTTTTTCTTTGGTTAGTCAACGTACTGCCGTCAATGAATTGATCCTAACCGATTTGGACATGGCTGATGCTGAAGGCGAAGTCATGGATCTGCAAGATACGCTCGCGATCGCTCCCAGTTTTCTAAAAATTCGTGCCGGTTCTTACACTGAAGAAGCCGCCGATTCTGACATTATTGTGCTTGCAGCCGGCGCCCCCCAAAAACCAAATCAAACTCGTCTGGACCTACTAGCCGAAAATGCGAAAATTTTTCAAAACATCATCACGAAAATTATGTCTACTGGTTTTTATGGTATCTTTATTGTCGTGAGCAACCCAGTTGATGCCTTATCTTATCTAACTTGGCAGTATTCCGGTCTACCGGCTGAACAAATTATTGGTTCAGGCACGCTCCTAGATTCAGCTAGATTGCGTTTTCGAATCGCCGAAAAATTAAACTCCTCGCCCAAATCTATCCACGCCTTTCAGATTGGTGAGCACGGCGATAGTGAATTTACGCTCTGGTCTCAGGCCAATTTTGGCGGTCAAAAAATCACCGACCTAATTAAAACTTCCGAGCGAAACAAAATTGAAACCGACACCAAGCAAGCCGCCTACAATATTATTGTCAAAAAAGGCGCCACTTATTACGGTATCGGCGCCTGTGTTACTCAAATCATCAACTGTATTCTGCACGACGAAAAACGCGTCCTACCAATTTCGTCTTACGATGATTTTACCGACACCTTTTATGGCTTTCCTGCCGTACTTGGTCGTCAAGGAGTGGAGCGTCGTCTTGACTTAAAGTTAAACGAAAAAGAAGCTATCAAACTGCAAAAATCCATCAATGTGATCAAATCAGCCCTTAAAAATTGCTGCTAAAATTTACTTAAATCTTTATAAATTTTCAATAATTTTTTAATTTGCGTCGACTGCAAGACTTCTTTTCTTTGCGCCATCATCGCCTGACTCATTTCTTTAATTAAATCTGGTTGCTTAAAAATTCGCTCTATCACGGCGGCCATCGCTGACGGGGAAGCACTCTTAGCTCGCAAACCACCATTTTCTGGCACAATTTTATCCATATCTGGATCAGCGTAAATTACTGGCAAGCCGCAAGCCGCTGCTTCTAAAATCGTCAAACCTTGTGTATCAAAACCATAGGAATTAATTACTGATAAATGCTGATCCGCAAAATAATCCAAAACTTCATCGTGTGGTCTGGCGCCTTTAAAAATCACTTTTTTAGCCAAACCATGTTTCTCCACAAATTTCTTTGCTTTTGTCAATTCATTACCATCACCAATTACCAAAAACTCAAAATTTAAATTTCGGATTAAAGCTAAAGCTTCTAGAAATGGTAAAAAACGCTTTTCTTTTGAAATTCGGTTCGCCCACACAATTTTCAAAGTTTCGCCTTGCTTAAATTCACGAATCTGCCATTTTTTTGACAAAGCCAACTCGTCGTCCACTCCATTTGAAACCACTTTAATATCCCGCTTCACGCCATATCGTTTCAATTTCTCCGCAAAATGCTGCGATGGCACCGTTACTATATCAGCCGCATTTGCTTGTCTAGCCATCAAAGTCCACATCTTCGCTCGAGCCAGCGTTGGGGCCAACTCGTTATCCTTTTTCACTCGATCCTGAAATCCTAAACTTTTCGCATGTAAAAAATTCAACGAACTAGCTGTAATTGTTTTAAGTGGATGAGGAACATTAATTGCTACCGCCATATCTTCTCGTCCGTGCATTGTTTGCACCAACGGTATACTAAATCTCTGTGCCAATTTCACACCAGCAATACTACAGGCAGACTCATAATGCACGTGAATTAGATTAAATTCTTCCGCAAAATTAGGGAATTGTTCCAAAATAAACTTTTCAATTTTTTTTGGATTTTTGGCAATCGGTGCATTTTCAATTTTCAAAAAACTTGTCGGCACTAAAACCACATCTTGATCGTCACTCTTTTTGCCGGGACAAAACACCACAACTTCGTGTCCAGCTTTTTTCAAAGACTCTTTTTGGGCTCGAATCGAAGATGGAATACCACCAGGAACATCCAAATATAAATCTGTAAAAATTGCTATTTTCATCCCAATAATCTCCTTAGCTTATTATACCAACCCGCCAAAATCTGTCTAGTTCCGTCATCTAAAAAACGTCCTAGTAGTTTAGTAAATCTCGTGGTCATTTTCAGCACAAATGGCACACATAAAATAATTAAGCCACAAATAACCCACACTTCTATCGGCATATCTTTTTCTAGTCCAAACAAGCCCTTTAAGAAAACCATGGCCAGCACCATACCTAAAAGACAAACTCCCAGAATTGCCCCTCGCACCCAATCTAAAGGCTTACAAATTCTGTACAGAAAAACCACGCCCACCACCCCCATAATCGCAGTACAGGCTGTTCCTACATCAGCACGATCAAAATTCATCAAACTGCCAATCGCCATCATACTACTAACCAAAACTACGTTCGCAAACCCTGCTGGCGCCGCCTGTTTTAAAACATTGCGAATGAACTGCCCTTTAATCAGATCCTGATTAGGAATTTGCGCCAACAAAAACGACGGAATCCCAATCGTAAACAAAGTCACAAGTGAAACTTGAGTCGGAATTAAAGGATAGGTAATGCTAAAGCAAATTACTAGCACCGCAGTAATTAAAGAAAAAATATTTTTTACCAAAAACAAACTGCCCGAACGTTCCAAGTTGTTTACTACTCGACGCCCCTCCCTCACCACGCTCGGCATCTTCGAAAAGTCCGACCCCAAAAGCACTAGCTGAGAGGCCTGCACCGCCGCCTCAGATCCCGAAGCCATCGCCACGCTACAATCCGCATCTTTCAAAGCCAAAACATCATTCACGCCATCTCCAGTCATTGCCACTGTCCGACCAGATTTTTTCAAAGCTTTAATCAATTTGCGTTTCTGCTCCGGCGTCACCCTGCCAAATACTGTATATTTTTTCACTGCAGCCGCCAACGCCTTATCGGTCTGTAAAGTCGTCGCATCAATCGCTTTTTCGGCATTTAAAATTCCTGCCTGTTTTGCCACTTCCGCCACTGTCAAAGTGTTGTCGCCGGAAATCACCTTAATCTCCACACCTTGCTCAGCAAAATATTTAAAAGTCGCTGGCGCAGTTTCTCGCACTGAATTAGATAGCACCACCACTCCAAGTAACTCAATATCTTCTCTTAAGATCTGCCCAATTTTCTCCTTTGTCTCCCCAAACACCAAAACTCGATAACCTCGACTGCTTAATTCATCAATTTTTTTAGCTATTTTCGGCTGAAGTTGCTTCAGCAAAAACTCCGGCGCCCCCAAAACTAAAGTCCTATCCTTAAATTTGAGACCACTATGCTTATAGGTCGAAGAAAACCCCACCACTTTTTCTGGTTTTTCCGGTTTTTGCTCTTGTTTCTCAAAAGCCTTTTTCAGCGCCCGCATTGTCTGGTTGTCTGATTTCTGCCAATAAACAAAATCCGCTAAACTAGCTCTAATTTTGGATCTACTAGCCTCTGTCCTAACTATCGCACCGTCTTCAACCGCCAAAACATCCGTTAACTCCATTTCATCATTCGTAATCGTGCCAGTTTTATCCACGCATAAAACATCCACTCGCGCCAAAGTCTCAATGCATTTCATGTCATGCACTAAAACCTTATCCAGCGCCAAACGCATCGCCGAAATTGCCAAAGTCACACTCGCTAGCAAAAACAAACCCTCCGGAATCATACCAATAATCGCCGCCACCATCGCTTGCACTGCCACCTGTGCATTTGCCTCACCAAACAAATACTGCTGGCTAAATAACAAAATCCCAATCGGTATAATCGCAATACCGGCCAAACGCACAATACCGTTCAAAGAATGAATTATTTCCGATTGTTCACCAGTTTTAATTGCCTTAGCTTTCAGGGTTAGTTGCGAAATATAAGATTCCGCACCTACTTTAGTTAATTTGGCATAACATTCCCCCGACACCACAAAGCTTCCCGACATCAAATCATCATCAACTTGTTTTCTAATTTCGTCCGCCTCGCCAGTCAGAAGCGCCTCATTTACTGCCACTTCGCCACTAATCACTTTAGCGTCAGCCGCAATCTGATCGCCAGCTTTTAGCAAAATAATATCATCTAAGACTAAATTCTTAGTTAAAATCTCCTCCAGCTCACCCTCACGCACCACTCTGGCTTTTGGTGCGTGCTTGGCTCGCCATTCCTGCAAAATTCCAATCACCGTGTTAGCAATAATAATCGGCAAAAAAGTTAAATCACGAAAAGACCTAACGATAATTAATAAAATCGCAATAACCAAAAAAACCAAATTAAAATAAGTAAACACATTCGTGCGTACAATCTCACCTAAAGTTTTACTCGGCGCTTCGACCGGCTCATTAGTTAACCCAGCTCTTTTACGCTCCTTTACTTCCTGTAAAGATAAGCCTTTAATCTTTTTTACCATTTTTCTTTCTGAATTGTTGGATTTTTTCTTTTTGAGTCAAAGTCAACAAACCCACCGAACCCATGACTAGAATCACACCCAACCACAAAATTGATGCCTGATTTTCGTTCCTAAAACTGCCTTTATTGTAAAAACCACTCTTTACCTTCCATAGCTCCGACTCTAAGTCTAATTTTTGAGTCTCTTTATGCTGAATTTTTTTCTTCAGACGATCGCTTTTTTCGCTTGAAGCATCATTTTTTTGCTCCTTAGCCTGCTGTTTGCGCAATTCTTTTATTTCGTTGTATTTTTGACTAATCAACTCATTTAACTCTGACTCTGATCGAGCCTCTACCTTCACCATGTCGTCATTTTGGCCACCAGTTACTCCAAAAATCACCAAAATCACTCCCAAAATAAAAACCAAAGGCGCCGAAAAAAGAACTAATCTTGTGTTCTTCTTTTGGCGCCTGTCCAAAACTAAATCATTTTTTTTGTTTTTCATAATTTCCTCACCCATTCTTACCTCCATCTTTCAGATTGGTGGGCGAGGAGGGACTCGAACCCTCACCTTCTTGCGAAGACCAGATTTTGAGTCTAGCGCGTCTACCAATTCCGCCACTCGCCCAATACGTTTATTTTATCACTAAAGTCACCTGTTCTCAAGTTTTAAATTTGATTTTATGTTACAATTATTACTAT
>CAUPNJ010000024.1:0-9145 GCA_963512515.1 uncultured Candidatus Saccharibacteria bacterium
ATGCGTCTCTAAATTTTTTTTCAGTTCGACTTCTGAATTTTCTAACTAATTCGTTGTAGCTTTCGCCTAACCAATAACTATCTACTGATAAAATTGCAGCGTGTTCGTATATTTGTGATTGATTGCTGTGCATAAGCTCTATGAGGTCATTAGTTTTTTTCTCAGATGTACCCCTCCTTAGAATTCTATAGTACAACTCCTCTCTCTGGCTAATATAGTTTATACCTTTCGCGTATAAATTTCTTCTTTCCGATCTTCGTTTCGATAAAGAGCTAACTGTTATGCTCGTCAAGCTTGATCCCAAAATAACACCTAGCAAGCTACCTAGTATCCTTAACACACTCGACCACCTATTAATCATACAAACATCCTTTGCAATAAGCCTTTCTTAAAATCTTTAGTTCTATCAAGCCGAGTTTGCTCAAGTTCAATTTTGTGGTCAATTGCAGACAAGAAATCGGCAATTTTTTGCTGTTCTGGTAAGCTAGGAAGCTTTATTGTCATGATTTTTAGTTCATTTAATTTTATGCTTTTAAAAGAACTCCCTGTACTCCTATTAGCCATATTAGTTCGAAATTCGGGACGAGTTATTGAAAAATAAAGAAATCTCGAATCAATTAGATTTAGATTAGGCTTAAGTGCAAAAACAGATTCATTTATGTCCCAGTTTTCAGGGTTGTTTTGCAACAAATATGCTTCGCCAACATTGCCAATACTCGACATTATGACATCGCCATTAGAAAGCGAAGAGCGCAAATTAATTTTAGTTTTTGCTTCATCCGTTATCTTTTCCGCATTGGAGAAATCTAAAGAACCTTCTTTGATATTTTTGATAGTAATATAATAATTGGCACCATTACCTAAAGTGAAATTAGTTCTTGGATTTAAACCTGTCGAAAACCTTAAAACCACATCTCCCAGCCTTCTCTCCTCCCAATCCGGATATGGGTTCCCATTTTCGTCCTTGAAGCGGAGCTTTCCAGAAAATATTGCAGACATCACGCCTTTTTTATATTCACGCATAGCACCCACCTTCTTTTCTAGCAACACCATACGTTCGTCCCCCCCCCTTAAGAAATCAGCAATCTTTTCCTGTTCTTTTTTGGACGGCAACACTACTTTGAAAGTCTTATACTCATCTGCATTTATGCCAGGTTGCCCCGATCTAGTCGACATAACTTTTACCCAATTTTTATATTTAGGTTGCAAAGTCTGCAGAAAAATAAAATATGGATTTGCGTATTTTATCGAAAATTTTATTAAAAATCCTGCAAAATAAACTTTACCATCATTCTTATTGTATAAATAAGTTTTTCCTACGCTCGCCCCAGTCCTGGCAAAAATAATATCGTCCTCGTCCAGCAAATATTTGTCGTTTATTATGCTTGGTGAAGTTAAATTGTTTTTTGAAAACTCACGGCTTTCTTCGTTGATGTCTGTTATTCGAATGTATTTATTCCTGCCATCAAATTTTTTTGCTGCTGAATTTAATCCGTAGCTACAAAAATCAGAAACATCCCCTAGTCTCTTCTCCTGCCATTCATCCTTAAACTCCGGAAAACGCAAACTCGGCTTCATCTCCCATCTCCTTTCTCCCGCACCTTCTTTACCACCTGATCAAAATCCGAAACAAATTCACGGTCTTGAATTGGGCGGAATTTCTCATATTCGCTATGCGCAAGCTCCTCAGCCATAGCTCGGCTCACCTTCCCGGGGTTCGTTAAAATCTCATATTCGTTAAACCGCAGGAAGGCATCCAGCTTTTCCACCCAATCAGTCATTTTCATTGCCACTCCACGTTCCGCTTGATTTTCCGCAAAATCTAAATACATTGACACGATACGATTTAATGCCAGTATCTGTGATTCTTTGAGATAATTTTTTCCCACCGTTGTGTCGCTTTTTAAAATCTTACCTTTTGGCGAATTTTTCCAAGTCATTAGTCCCATATTCTTCTTTTTGTGGTCCGCCCTGCTAGCTATTAGCTCAGGTGCGGTTTGACCATGAATTGCAAAATGCAATTTATTTTGAACAGTCGCAAAAAACTCCTGCGTCATCGGCGAGCGAGCATCATAATCAACCGCCGTAGCGTAAATATCGGTAATTTTTTGATAAAATCGCCGTTCACTGGCACGAATTTCTCGAATTTTCTCTAGCAATTCGTCAAAATAATCTTTACCAAAATGTGAACCGTTTTTTAATCGTTCGTCATCGACAACATATCCCTTAATCATAAAATTCTTTAATGTCTTTGTCGCCCAAATCCGAAACTGTGTCGCCCTGGTTGAGTTCACTCGATACCCAACCGAGATAATAGCATCAAGATTATAAAACTTAGTATCGCGTCTAACTTGGCGCGTTCCTTCCATTTGAACTGCTCGAATTTTTCGAGTAGTTGCTAATTCTGTTAACTCGCCAGACTGAAAAACTTCACCCAAATGATATGTTATTGTATTTGGTTCTACTCCAAACAATTCCGCCATTCGCTTCTGTGTCAACCAAATCGTCTCATCCTCAAAAAACACCTCAACCCGCACCTCACCGTCTGGAGAAGTATAAAACAGAAAATCTGATTTTCTAGGTAGTTCTTTCATATTAAAACGGTGCCTCGATTCCTAGCTCGCTACAATATCCGGCAATTTTCTTATCAACTTCAGCAATCTCACTATCAATCTGGCGGATTTCATCGACCACCGCTTTTATGTCCACCTCTGGCTCCGGTTCAAAAGTGTCTACATAACGGGGGATATTTAAATTGAAATCATTTTCAATAATCTCCTCCATCGTCGCGACATGACTATATTTTTCCACCTCTTTTCGCTTAGCGTAAGTATCGACAATTTTATCAATGTTTTCTAAAGTTAGTTGGTTCTGGTTTTTAATTTTCTTAAATTCACGACTCGCGTCAATAAATAAAACATTTTCCTCCGCCGTGCGACATTTTTTGAATACTAAAATACAAGCAGGAATCGATGTACCATAAAATAAGTTCGCCGGCAAACCAATCACCGCATCAAGATAATTTTTCTCAGAAATTAAAAACTTACGGATTGCTCCTTCCGTCCCACCCCGAAACAGCACGCCATGTGGCATTACTACCGCCATCGTGCCACTTTCGTCTAGTTGATAAATCATATGCGTAATAAAGGCATAATCGGCTTTCGATTTCGGTGCCAGCACACCATATTGGCTAAACCGATCGTCGCTTAAGTGGATTGGGTCTGCCGACCACTGAGCGGAAAACGGTGGATTCGCTACAATCGCCTCAAACCGTTGGTCTAGATGTTGTGGTTTTTCCAAAGTATTGTCCTGCTTGATGTTAAAATCAGCATAATGTACGTCATGCAAAATCATATTCATCCGCGCCAAATTGTAAGTAGTCGCATTTAGCTCTTGTCCGTAAATCCGCCCCACTTCTTCCACGTGCTTTTTCACTCTAAGAAGCAGAGAGCCGGACCCACAAGTTGGATCATACACATCTCTTAGTTTATTTTTACCTAGCGTAACAATACGCGCTAAAATCTCCGAAACTTCCTGGGGCGTATAAAATTCCCCTGCCTTCTTGCCGGCGCTAGAAGCAAATTGACCAATTAAATACTCGTAAGCATCACCCAAAATATCGATCTGAGCATTTTCTAGCTGGAAATCAATTTTATCTAAATGCCCTAGAATCTTCGCAATTAACTTATTGCGTTCAGAAACAGTCTTGCCTAATTTGCTAGAATTTAAATCCAACTCTGAGAATAATTTTTCAAAGTCATCCTCGCTGTCATAGCCCATCGTTGACTTTTCAATGCTGGCCAATATCCGTGCTAAATCTTCGTTTAGGTTCGTATTCTCGCTCGCTCCAATGACGATTTGGTGAAATAAATCTTCTGGATTCAAAAAATAACCCAACTTATCGACTGTAGCAGGTTTAATTTCTGCAAGATATTTTTCGCGTTGTTTATGGCTCGCCAGGTCAGCATATTTCATATTATCCGTTACTAGCAAGGTTCGGTTAATATAAAGTTCGATTTTTTCCGATAAATATTTGTAGAAAATAAAACCTAAGATGTAATCACGAAACTCATCGGCATCCATCTTCCCGCGCAGCTCATTGGCGATATTCCAGAGTTGAGTTTGTAGATTTTTCTTTTGCTCTTCTGACATTTTGATCCTTTTTAAGATTATATCATGGATATAATATCAATATCTCCCCTTCGCAAAAATATCGAAGATTCTTTACTTGATGCGATTGAAGAGAGCGAAGATTAGATCATTTTAGACTGAGCTTCGTTTTTGCGGTTCTTGACTTTTGAAGTCATATATTCTATAATTAGATTAACTTCCATCTTAGTGCTGTGGGGGTAGTAGATTATGGTTGGGGGGTGATTCTATGTCTGTTTCAAACGTAATTTTATTTATTGTCTTCTGCTTATTGATTTTTGTGGCTTCTTTCGTGTTGCTGATTGGGGTACGCATAAACGCTAGACAGGATAATTTAGAAGAATTGAAAGAACTAGACGACAGTGCAAAGATTGGGATTGGAGGCTTTTTGCCTGCAGCAGTAATCCTTGTGGTCGGTGGCGCCGTGGCATTAGTCTGTTTTGAAAAACCAATCAATTTAATGGTTTTGCTTTTCGGTTGCCTAACTGGAGTTACGTTGGTTGTGACACTGGCATCTTTCAGCGCCTTGCTTGATGCTTATGTAGTTACAAAAATAAATTCTTCCCTGCTAGAAAAGCAATGTGATAGGTTGCGTAAAGAGTTAGATAATGAAGATACTAAGCACTGATTTTTAGCCCCGCTGACGATGGGGCTTTTTATTGACTTTTTTGATATGGCATGTTGTAATATATAAGAGCAGTCGACTAATTTTAGTATAGTAGCACTTTAATATATATGAAATGGGGTGAACAAAATGAGAGAAGAAATGGCCGAATTGGCAGCTTTGGGGCTAACGATAACTTTGGTCACGACATTATCGGTAGACCATTTAATAGGTATCGTGATTAAGATGCAAGATTGCAAAAAATATAGTGAGAAAGATGACCTATATGTGCCCGGTGCTCTACTAAGCGTATTAAAGGTGGTTGTAGTTGCTATATCAGTAATGTGTGTGTTGTCGGTATGTGGTTATCTTTGTTTAAGTGAGGGAAAACAATCTCTGGCTTTTTATCTATTCTTGGCGTACCAAATAAATGTAGCCTGTGCGATCCGTCTGCTGTGCTTTTTTATAAAAAATCTTACTGATAAAATACACTCATTGAACCATCCTAAAGATGAATAATAAAAAAATAATGGGAAACGACTGCAACCCTGCCACTTTGGCAGGGTTTTAATTTTAGAAAATCGATAAAAAAGACAAGGACCACCCTTTCGGATGGCTCTTGTATAATTTGGCACCTTGCTAGTTTCCCGCAAAGCAGTATAATCGCCGCTACTGGGCTTGACTTCTGTGTTCGGAATGAGAACAGGTATTTCCCCAGCGCCATGGGCACCAAATACGCTCCTGATGGCGAATTGATGTCCAAATTATACGACCAAATTGTGAAAAAATATACTTGCCGGTGCTATTCGAGCACCGATTGCTAGTTAAGTCTACCAAACTATCAGTATCTATGCAAGCATAGACGCGATAGTTTGGACATAAAAAGGCAATGCCTCTATTAGTACGCTTCGGCTCCATATGTTACCATACTTCCACCTTGCGCCTATCAACCAGATCATCTTTCTGGGAGGTCATAGGGAATTCTAATCTTGGAGTGGGCTTCGCGCTTAATATGCTATCAGCGCTTATCTCTTCCGAACATAGCTACTCGGCGATGCAGCAGGTGGCCACAACCGATACACTAGAGGTTCGTCCACCCCGGTCCTCTCGTACTAGGGGCAGATCTCCTCAAAATTCCTAACGATCATGCCGGATATAAACCGAACTGTCTCACGACGTTCTGAACCCAGCTCGCGTACCACTTTAATCGGCGAACAGCCGAACCCTTGGAAGGTGCTCCCCCTCCAGGATGTGATGAGCCGACATCGAGGTGCCAAACCGCGCCGTCTATGTGAACTATTGGGCGCGATCAGCCTGTTATCCCCAGGGTAACTTTTATCCGTGTGCGCTGTCTTTCCCACGTAAATTGATCCGAAGATCTGTACAGCGGGTCATTTGCTCCCACTTTCGTGTCTGATTGGATTGTAGTCCTCACAGTCAAGCTGGCTTTTGCGCATACACTATCACTACGATTTCCATCCGTAGTTAGCCAACCTTTGAACGCCTCCGCTACTCTTTAGGAGGCAACCGCCCCAGTTAAACTACCCGCCATGCACGGTCCTCTTGGCTGATAAAGTCAAGAGTGAGATTGCTAAAACATTCAGGGTGGTATTTCACCGGTGACTCCACAAATACTAGCGTATCTGCTTCAAAGTCTCCCACCTATGCTACACAAAATATCCCAACAATCAATGCAAAGTTGTAGTAAAGCTCCATGGGGTCTTCTCGTCCTGGCATGATCAGACGGCATCTTTACCGCCAATGCACGTTCACCGAGGCCTTCGCCGAGACAGTGCCCACATGATTACTCCATTCGTGCGGGTCTGAACTTACCAGACAAGGAATTTCGCTACCTTAGGACGATCATAGTTATCGCCGCCGTTCATCGGGGCTTCAGTTTGCACCGTAAAGCGCTCCCCTTAACCTTCCGACACTGGGCAGGAGTCAGCCCCTATACATCCGCTTTCGCGTTAGCAGAGACCTGTGTTTTTGATAAACAGTTCCGTGGGCTCTTTAGCTGCGGCCCTCTCATCAAAATGACGATTGAGCTACCAGATAAAGAACAGATTTAGTGTTCTGTCTCAACGAAAAATATCAGTTTTATAAAGGTACGCCAATCTTGAACCCTCTTTTGAGGCACACTCAAGGCCGTTCGGCCAAGCTTACGGCCTCAAAAGAGGCTTCCATGATTGACTTTAAATTTATTAACCTAATCTTCTGCTGAGTATCTGGCAAATCCTCATCTTAATGAGAGGGCAGTCCTTATTCCGAAGTTACGGACGCTGTTTTGCCGAGTTCCTTAGCGAAGGTTCTCTCGTAGGTCTTAGTCTACTCGACTCGAGCACCTGTGTTGGTTTGCGGTACGGTAGGCAGCAGCCTAAGTTAACCAGCTTTTCTAGCCAGAGCCTGCCCCAGAATCGTCACCCCGAGGGGTAACTTTCACTCCTTTCTTGTTCCCAAGATTGTTGGACGGATATATACCAATAATCCGCTCTGAGATGTTCTCCGTGAACTGTTAACAACTACTACCTGTTCAGGAATATTAACCTGATGTCCATCGCCTACGCTGATACGCCTCGGCTTAGGACCGACTAACCCAGGGACAATTACTGTAGCCCTGGAAACCTTGCTCTTACGACCGACAGGATTCTCACCTGTCTTATGGTTACTGATTCCAGCATTCTCACTTGATACCGCTCCACCAGACTTTCCAATCTGACTTCACCGCAATATCAACGCTCCTCTACCACTTCTAGCATCTGTCTTGACGGCCAAATGGCCATTCCTTTAACCGGCTCACAGGCCTGATTTTAAGGTTAAAGGACAAGATAGATGCTAGAAATCCATGTCTTCGGTATTACACTTGAGCCCCGTTACATTTTCCACGCAAGATCTCTTGACTAGTGAGCTGTTACGCACTCTTTAAATGAATGGCTGCTTCTAAGCCAACATCCTAGCTGTTTAAGAAATCTCACCTTGTTTCCCACTTAGTGTAAATTAGGGACCTTAGACGATGGTCTGGGCTGTTTCCCTTTTGAGCGACGAGCTTAGCCCCGCCGTTCTGACTGCCGTGATTACACATTCGGTATTCGTAGTTTGATAAGGGTGGGTACCGTTGCCAGCCCCAGTCCTTTTCAGAGCTCTACCCCCAAATGCTACTACACGACGCTAGCCCTAAAGCTATTTCGAGGAGAACCAGCTATCTCCGAGTTCGATTGGCATTTCACCGCTAACCACAAGTCATCCAAGCACTTTACTGCGTACCCTGGTTCGGTCCTCCACTGCGTGTTACCGCAGCTTCAACCTGCTCATGGTTAGGTCACCCGGTTTCGGGTCTAATACTGCCGACTTGACGCCCTATTCAGGCTCGCTTTCACTGTGGCTCCATCAATTGACTTAACCTTGCCGACAACATTAACTCGCTGGATCGTTCTACAAAAAGCACGCCGTCACCGGACAAGCCGGCTCCGACACCTTGTACGTCTTAAGTTTCAGGATCTATTTCACTCCCCTCCCGGGGTTCTTTTCACCTTTCCATCACTGTACTAGTTCGCTATCGATCAATCAATATATTTAGCCTTGGCAGGTGGTCCTGCCGGATTCAAACAGGGTTTCTCGTGCCCCGTCCTACTTGAAAAAAGATATATAATGCCTAAGAACATTTCGCATACGGGGCTTTCACCCTCTTTGGCGCGCCATTCAAACGCTTCCGCTATGCTCTAAAGGTTTGTATCATTATCCACTCAGTTAACGCTGTTGGTTTTTATGTATAACTGTCGAATCGTCGCCTACTCACTTTTTCGGACACACTCAAGGGCGTTTGCCCAAGCTGATAGTCCTTAAAAGTGAGTAGGCTCCGATTTTGTTCAACTGCTATACATAAAAATTATCTAATTTCGCAACCCCTTTCATAACTCTGGCCGTTAAACCGTATGGTTATGTTAAGGTTTGGGCTGTTCCAATTTCGCTCGCCACTACTTTCGGAATCATTGGTTATTCTCTTTTCCTCAACCTACTAAGATGATTCAGTTCGGCTGGTTCCCGTCTCATTATCCTATGTGTTCAGATAACGGCAATACGACATGACTCGTATTAGGTTTCCCCATTCGGAAATTCCCGGATCAAAGCTTGCTCTCAGCTCCCCGAGACTTATCGCAGAGTTCTACGTCCTTCATCGGTATTGATTGTCAAGGCATCCACTATTAAGACGCTTATGTACCTTTTTATGCATTGACTTAACTAGCAATCGAAGTTCGATCGCTAGAAAAATGCAAGTCTATTTTTCATCGTTGTTCCAAATTGTTAAGTGAAATTTGCGGTTAAAGAAGTGACCTCTAGTGAGATTACCTCGCATTTTTCTCTATTTACAGAGGTCGGCAAAAACGACTTGCT
>CAUPNJ010000025.1:0-8632 GCA_963512515.1 uncultured Candidatus Saccharibacteria bacterium
CAGCTACCATTTCATCGTCGAAAAGTTGGGAAGTTTTAAGTCGTTCAACAACCCAAGGCTCTTTGCTTTCTCTTAAAATTGCACCGCTGGAAAGCCATGACCAGCCAAATTCTTCTGCAAAGCGTTGGCCGACCGTACTTTTACCAGAACCGGGTCCGCCAAAAAATAAGATATTCATATTCATGAGTATAGCACATTCATCAAAAAAGACCCCGCAGGGCCTTTTTTGGATTATCTGAGTCCTAATTTCATGCGCTCAGTTTTTTCGGCTTTACGCTGTTCGCGCAAAATAGCTTTTTGGCGACGTTCGGTCTTGGAGATTGGTTTAGAAAAGCGCATTTGCGACTTAGCTAAAGGCAAGACGCCACTCTGTAAAACCTTGCGATTGAAACGACGAATGATGTTTTCGTTGGCTTCGCCTTGGTCTTTTCTAGTAACTTTTATAGACATACTCCAAATTATACCAGATACAGATAAAAAAACAACACTTTTTGCCTTTTTTGATACTAAAGCTTCTCTAGACGTAAAATTTTACCTTCTAAATTTTGGCTGCCATTCCATTCGCTTAAAAATAAATTAACCCAGAGATTGATTCTTTCACCTTCGGAAATTTCTAACCAATTTTTAGGAGCAAACCAAGCCAAGACCGAGAAATTATGACCAAAGTTATCCCTGAGATTAAGTTTGAGGTGTTGCTGCTCTGCCCCCATTCGACGCACAGACAATACAAAAACCTCCTCGAACAACAAAACCGGTTCGGTGTTGCCAGCACCAAACGGCTCAAGACATTGCAATTGATGCCAAAAATCTAGATTTAGTTCGGAAAAATCTCGAACCACTAGATCTGCTTGTTGTTGGAAAAAAACTTCTTGATTTTTTAAGTTTAGATCTTTGTAGTATTGATTGATGGCAGTTTTGAATTTGGTAAAATTCTCAGTTTTTAGAGAAAGGCCACAGGCCTCGGTGTGACCACCGCCAGTTTCGAGATAGTCAGCACAGTATTTAAGCGCCAAAGCCAGACTAAAGTCACCCTTTGAGCGACCGGAACCTTTGAGAATACCTGGCTTAGATTCGGACAAAACCAGGCTAGGGCGATGATATTGTTCCAATAAACGACCGGCCACAATGCCCATAATTCCCTCGTGCCAGTCGCCCTGCTCAACGATGACTGGGTTTTCGCCTAGTCCGCGCTGAGTGATTTCTGTAACTGCTTGACGTTGCTTGGTTTGACGCTCTGAATTTAACTTTTCAAGCTGCGTAGCTAGCTTTAAAGCCTCAATTTTGGAGTTGGTTAAAATTAGATCTAGAGCCAACTTGGCGTTAGCGAGCCGACCGGCAGCATTGATTCTGGGCCCTAACAAAAACCCCACGGCGTTTGAATCTATTTGTTTGATATTGGCGCTTCGGATGAGTTCTCTTAGACCAACTCGTCTGGTTTTTGCTAGCACTTTTAATCCATAAAATCCTAGCACCCGATTTAGCCCGGTCATCACCATATTGTCGCAGATGGTGCCGATGAGAACTAGATCTAATAGCCATTTTTCCTGCCCGGCGGGAATTTTTTGCATTTTCATCAGTTGGTAGGCTAGCATAAAAGCAACTCCTACTCCAGCCAGTTGTTTAAGTTCGTCTGAGAAATTTTGGTCTGAACGTTTAAAATTGACCACCGAAACCGCCTCGGGAATTTCACCCTGTAATTCGTGATGATCAGTCACAATAGTGTCAATGCCGGCTTTTTTTAGAGCCGAAATAATAGCGTTGTTATTACTGCCGCAATCAACTGTTACAACTAGATTTGCCTCAATTTTTAGAGCAAACTCAACTAGGCGCTGGCTCATGCCGTACCCATCCTTAAAGCGATCTGGCAACATGATTTCTACTTGCTTGGCGCCGATTAGGTGTAAAGTTTCGCTCATTACGGCGCTAGCGGTGACGCCGTCAGCGTCATAATCCCCGTAAATTAGGACTTTTTCATTGTGTTGGGCGGCCCGAAGTAATCGTTTGGCGGCGGCTTCAACTAGATCGAGATTGTTCTTTGCTAAAATCCGATCAATACCTTCTGTGTATTGTGGTTGCAAAAAATCGGCTGTAAAGCCTCGTTTTTCGAGTAGTGTTTTGATTAGATCTGGCATTTTAGCCTATGGTTTTATGGGGTCGGTTGCTAGAAGACATTTGCTGACTTTTGATAACTATACTTTGTAATTCTTTTAGGACTGGGAATTGTTTGTTAGTTTGATAGATGGTAATGTTGCCCCGCTTAGCGGAAATCAAAAATTTACCTTTTTCGAGGCGCTTTAGTTCCCGTTGGATGTTGCCGGGGTCTTCTTTGATTAATTTGGAAAGACCGCGGACGTGGGTTTTGAAATCCGGGTACTTAGCAAACACCACCAGAATTTTACGGCGTACACGCGATGTAACAAATACGTCTAACATTTTACCTCTCTTGTTTGTCTAATTATAACAAAAATTGTCAAAATCACAACGGGTTTTAATGATTCGCTACACAACGGACGGACGTCGGAATGCTAAACGGCATACTTGCTCCAAGCACAACCATGCTACCGTTAAATAATAAAGTTTGCGCAGTGCTAGCTCCTATTACCTCGGAAGTAAATGCGGCCCCAAAAAGACCTTGACCTTCAAAGCGGTTATCACCACCTCCAACCATGTATGCGCCAGCACGAATACGCGAAAACGGTGAATCCAGGAGCCGAGCATCAGAAACATTACTAGTGCCAACCGGCAACTCATACCTATAACTAATCAACATGTTATGCTCTCCTCCTTCTGGTAAATGCCAACCTTTTGGACAGATGGAGTCGACAGCTTGACCTGAGTTTGCGGTGATTAAACTATTACCACTTGCGTCTCTAGCTCCAGCGGTGGCCATTGGCCAATCATAGTAATTGCCGGTAGATTCTACACCTGCCTTATCTTGTGAAGATGGGTAAGCGGCTGGAGTAGTACCGTTTTGAATATAATCAAATTCTGGTTGGGGATTAAGATAGTGAGGGCCATCTGTGCCAGCAGAATCCCAGACGTCTCCCTCCGAACTACGATTTGGAATAGTAAAGGTGCGTCCTTCTTTGAGGTCAGTGTCGTCACTGGTGAGGGTACGATTACCACCAATGGCAAGATTTTGGCTCATCCAGCAGTTACCATCGGCTAGCTTACGTACTACATAAGTTTTGTCGTCACGGGTGTCGGTGAGGACAGCTTCTGGGACCTTATTTCGGTCTGTAGTATGTTCTCGAGTGGTTTCGGAGACAATATTCGAATAATCACTATTATGAGCTTCGTCATTTTGGTAGGGGTATGGCTCGGTTTCAGCTTGGCAGATTTGGGCGGTCATTTGTTGCATAGTAGTAATACCACCAAAGGTTGGGCTAGCAATATGGTTAGAGATGGCGGTATAGACGATGTTATTACTATAGGTACCGTTTTGAAGATTGGTGTTGGCTTTGATGGCGTAGGTAATGTTGGTAGGAACAGAATAGATCGTGGTACCGCCTATCTCGTGACTGTATGGAGCGATTGTGGAAGAATCTAGGTTGGTAACTATACTAGGTTGGTCAAGTTTAGGAACAAACCTGAAAGTAGCGGTTTGATTGGTGATGTTCTCTTGGCTGTCCAAGGTATAGCCCCATGAGTTCATAGCAAGGGATTTACCTTTGATGGTGGGGATCAGGTGGTAGTTAGAGCTAGGGTTGTTGTCTAGGTTAAGGTTATTGTTATTAGAATCGGTGGAGACTAGGAGTTTATGTCCATCGGCTATTTTATGCGTAACCGTGACTTGATCTGAGACGGTGGCAACCTTGCCAGCTGGAGTAGATTCAAGATTTAAGGTAAGGTTGCCGGAAGCGGCAATATTGATAGCATCACCAGTTTCAGCGTTACTGGGCTGTTTTTGATTGTTACCGTAAGAAATGAAAAAAGCTAAACCAAAAATTAACAGAGAGGTGAAGGTGGCATATGCTAAAGTGGGAAGTTTAGGGAGGTGAAAAGAGTGGTGACGACCAATTCTAGACAGAGACGTAAGCGGTTTTGGGAGCTTAGGGAGAGATTTCATATTGATTATGATTATAGCAGAAAAAGTTTATTTTGCTAATTTTAGCCAATCGCTCTAAGTTGCCGTTTTTACCTGCTAACTGATTGTCACGCTTGTTGATGATTTTAAATTGATGATTTTTGAGCCAAAATTCAAAATTTTTGATAATTTCACGCCGAATTTTTTCGTTTTTGACAATTCCGCGATTGAGCTGGTACGACTCCGCCTCAAACTGAGGTTTTAGCATGACCAAAAAATCTGGATTATACTTAGAAAATTGCTTTTTGGTGTGGAGTAAAACTTTTTTTAGCGAAACAAAAGAAACATCAGCCAGAATCAGATCAATCTGACCGACTGACGTTTGTTTTACGGTAAAAATATCGGTTTTTTCGCGCAAATCGATGCGCGTGTCGAGTCGTAGAGGAGCTTTCATCTGTTTAGTTCCCTTTTCGATGGCAAAAACCTTGGCGGCACCTTGAGACAATGCGTATTCGGTAAAACCACCGGTGGATGAGCCAATATCTAGGACGGTTTTGTCCCTAAAATTGTAGCCAAAAGCCTCGGCCGCCGTGGCAAGCTTGTTGGCGGCGCGGCTAACTGGCATTATTTTTTCCGTTCGCGATAAGCGCGCGTTTCAGTATCAACAGAAATAATATCGTAATTTTTGATAAAAGCAGGAACTTTGACTATGATGCCGGTTTCCAGTTTAGCGTCTTTCATAACAGAAGAAGTGGTGTCTCCCTTGACTACGTCTTCAGTGTAGACCACTTTGAGCCAAAGATTTTTGGGCAAAACTAGGTTGATGGCAGAACCATTATAAAACTGGATTTCCATCTCGTCGCCATCTTTCATGAAATCTTGGTCGTCGCCAACCATCTCAGCCGAAAGCTCATGTTGCTCAAAAGATTCAGGATCCATGAAATAGAACTTTTCATCATCTCTGTAGAGATATTGGACTTTGCGAGTGGTGACTTCGGCTGGCTCAATCTTCTCTTGGCCTTTGAAGGTTTTAGGCAAAAGTGCGCCCGTGATGAGATTTTTGACTTTAACGTTGACAATGGAGCCGCCACGACCCATGACTTTTTGTGAATACTCAACAACCTTATAAGGCTGTCCGTCCAAGGTCACTAGGACGTTTTTCTTAAGATCGGTGGGACCGTACATCTTAATCCTTTACCACAAATGGCAGTAAAGCAAGATGACGGGCACGCTTCACCGCAACGGCGAGACGACGTTGTTGTTTGGCGGATAAGCCGGTCTTAGCAATTGGCTCAATACGGCCGTAAATATCGATGTAGCGTTGCAGAGTTTTTGTATCACGGTAATCAAAATACAAATCTGCATCTTTTTTAATTTTTTTCATAACTCTCCTAATAATCTTTAATTAAAATGGTACTTCGTCTAGATTGATATCGCCATCTTCGGGGATGTCATCCGGAATTATATCTTGGCTATCTTGGGTTTCGATACTGGAGCCTGCAGAAGTAGAGCCGGCAGAGCGATCGTTGCCACTCAAGAAGCTAAATTCCTCGACTACGATTTCGACACGAGAACGTTTTTGTCCGGTGTTTTTATCCTCCCAGCTGCGCTGTTCGAGGCGGCCTGAAACCAAGATACCAGTGCCTTTTTTGGCGTATTGATTGATGATTTCAGCTGAGCGACCCCAAGCCGAACAATCAAAGAAAGAAACCGTCTCCTGAGAAGTGCCACTGCTATCTTTAAAAGTGCGATTAACCGCCACTGAAAAAGAGCAGACCTGCGAACCACTGGGAGTGGTACGTAGTTCTGGGTCTCTGGTGATGTTGCCGGTGATGATTGCTTTACTAAATCCGCGGGCCATTATGCCTCCTCTTTATTGTTTTTCTCAACAGTCTTAGCTCGATTGGTATCGGTTAAGACTAGTAGGTAACGTAAGACCTCTTCGCTAATATTTAGGGTGTTGGAAATTTTAGCTGGAGCTGGAGCTGGAAGCTCTAGGTCGTAGCTGTAGTAGACGGCAAAATCTTGCTTTTTGATGGAATAAGCAAGGCGTTTTTTGCCTTCGCTAGATTCTTTGATAATTTTACCACCACAAGACTCGATCAAAGCCTTGATTTTATCGGTGGCAGGACTGAGATTCATCTCCAAATCAGGATGAATCAAGACAGTGAGTTCATACTGTTTCATTTGACTCCTTTGGTTAAAGCAAACACGCTGAAGCTGCTTGCTGAGCTGATATATGTTCCTATTGTATCACAGAGGTGAGAAAAAGTCAAGCTAACGCTGCTATTTAATCAACCGGGCCAGCTGAAACCAGTTGCTCGAAATCTTCCATGGAGTTGATGAGAATTTCGCGCGGCTTGTTGCCGTTTTGGGGGCCAATGGCGCCAATTTGTTCAAGCCAAATCGCCAAACCAGCCACATAGCCGTGGCCTTTGCCGAGCCAAGTTTGCAGAGAGGCGGTAGAAAACTTGCCGTTTTTTAGGGTAATTTCGATGGCTTTTCGCACCAAGGGATCGTCTGGATCGTATTTGCGGCCAAGATCATCCGAGCCACTAGTGATAGAGCTTAAGCCTTTAATCTGAACTGGTTGACTGACGACGTCGTCATTATATTCGGGCGGGCGCTGCTCACGCAAGAAATTAGTGAGGCGATCAATATCGATATCCGGGGTGAAAGCCCCCTGAATGCGACGAGGTTTACCCATCATTTCGGTGGTACGCATTAGCATGTCGCCTTTGCCGAGTAGTTTTTCGGCACCGACTGAGTTTAAGACAATGCGCGAGTCGACTTGAGAGTCAACCGCAAAAGAAATACGGGCGGGGACGTTGGCTTTAATTAAACCAGTAATGACTTTGACCTCAGGACGCTGAGTGGCAAGCACAAGATGAATACCAGCAGCGCGACCTTTCTGGGCGATACGAACAATCAGAGCTTCAAGGTCTTTGCCAGCCATCATCATAAGGTCGGCCATCTCGTCGACCAAGATAACAATGTAGGGCATTTTGCCGCCGTCGTGACTTTGTTCGTTACCATCTTGATCTTTGATAGTGGCGGATTTTTTGGCCATTTTAGCATTGTAATCTTCGATCTTTTTGACGCGAGCCTCGGCAATACAGCTATAGCGTCGCTCCATTTCGTTGACGGCCCATTTTAGAGCAGATAAAGCCTTGTCAGTGCTATTGATAACAGGGGTGAGGAGGTGTGGAACATCGTTATATTGCACCATTTCAACCTGCTTAGGGTCGACAATAATTAACTTCATATCGCTAGGCGAATTGTGGTAAAGCAGGGAGCAGAGCAAAGTGTTGGTCATGACCGATTTACCTGAACCGGTGGTACCGGCAATCAAGAGGTGAGGCATTTTGGCTAGATTAGCAATAACGGATTGGCCAGAAATGTCTTTACCGACGGCAAAACTGAGCGAATCTAAGTTTTTCTCCCATTCTGGACTTTCCAAAATACTACGCAAATTGACGCTGGCGGGGCGCACGTTGGGGATTTCGACGCCGACTAGGCGCGTGCCTGGGATAGGCGCCTCGATACGGATTTTGTCGATGGCGAGATTGAGGGCCAACTCTTTGTCACGAGCAACAATTTTAGAGAGATTAACGCCAGAAGGTGGGCGCATAGTGTATTGAGTAACGCGAGGACCGATGTTGGCATCGCCCATTTCAACTTCAATGCCAAATTCAGCAAGGGTGCTGCGGATGATATTGGCGTTTTTCTGAATGTCACCACTGTCGGCGGGAGTTTGTTTTTCGGTTAACAGATCAAAGCTTGGCATTTTCCAGTTGGGGTCGCTAACTGCCATAAGAGCCTTTTCTGGGGCGGGGGCGGGTTTAGGCGGAGTTGGTTCTTTGGCGGAATGTTTGGCAACCGCTACGCCAGAGTTGATGTTGACCGAAACAGAGCCTTTTTCTTCTGGTAGATCGGATTTTTCGGCGGCGCGAGCAATTTTGGCGTTTTTAAGGTCTTCTTTTTTGGAAGTTTTAAGAGCGTTGGCGATAGATTTGAAGACCGCTACTGGTGAGACTTGCAAAATAAAAATTCCCGTGATGAAAATCAGGACAATATAAATGAAAGCGGCTACGCTTGCGGTGAGAATTTGGATAGCTAGAGCATTGAGTCCAGCACCGATGATGCCACCGGTGGGGTTGGGCTGGCCGAGAGTGGGCAAACCGAAGAGTCCAGCCAGCCAAAAAATCATAATAATTGAGGCAACCCACATGGCGACGGGCAAACGATTGGCCACGGCGCGGAAAATTTTAACAGCTAAATACACCAAGATAATTGGCACAGCATAAGAGGCGTAACCGATGCAAAACAGCGAAGCTTGGTGGAAGTTGTTTAACAGCGAGCCGCCGCTGCCAAACCAAGTCATGACCATGGCGATAGATAACACGATCATCAATACGGCCACGACTTGACGCCAAAATCCACCTGGTAATTCGTGTTCAGGGCCGGTTTCGCGACTAGATTTGCTGCGTTTTTTGCGTTTTGCCATAAGTATATTGTAGCATATTATTTTTCAATGCGGCGCATGGAGAGGGATAGGCGACCCTTGTCATCAATAGCTTCGAGGCGAACTGAGACGGTGTGACC
>CAUPNJ010000026.1:0-8548 GCA_963512515.1 uncultured Candidatus Saccharibacteria bacterium
AGGTCAATTTTTTTCTTACCAACAGCTTTACGCAAGGTATCGGCCTGACCACCGGTAAAACCACACCACTCTTTTGAGATCTGCATGAACTGCTCTTGGTAAATTAGGATGCCATAGGTATTTTTAAGGGCGTTTTCCAGTCCGGGATGGAGATAAGTAATTGGCTCTTCACCGTGTTTTCGGCGAATAAAGGAATCGATAAACTGCATTGGTCCTGGGCGATAAAGAGCGACCATAGCGATAATATCCTCAAAACTAGAAGCTTTGAGTTGCTTAAGATAACGTTTCATGCCGGCCGACTCTAGCTGGAATACGCCGGTTGTTTCGGCATTTTGGAAAAGTTGATAGGTTTTTGGATCATCTAGAGGAACAGAATAGAGGTCGATATCGTTTTTGTAGACTTTGCGAATCATACGCAGGGCGTTATTGATAACGGAAAGATTGGAGAGACCAAGAAAATCCATTTTGAGTAGACCAAGATCTTCGACTTGAGTCATAGGAAACTGTGTGGCGATGGGACCTTTGGCGGAAACTTCAAGGGGGAGAAATTTAACTAGATCGTCAGGCGCGATCACCACGCCGCAAGCATGAACACCGTGGTTTCTGACAGTACCCTCAAGCTGAATAGCAAGATCAATCACGGATTTGGCGGTGGGGTTATTTTCGTACTCGGACTTAAGGTCGGGCGTATCTTTGATGGCTTGAGCTAATTTAACATGACGACCCATGACTGGATCTGGCACTAGTTTTGCGATGCGATCAGCTTCAGTGTAGGGGACTTCGAGGACGCGAGCCACGTCGCGGACGGCGTTTTTAGCCATCATTTTACCAAAAGTCACGATATTTGAGACGCGAGCAGCGCCATATTTTTCAGTACAGTATTCGATTACTTCATCGCGACGGGTATCCTGAATATCGGTATCAATATCCGGCATGGAAATACGATCTGGGTTTAAGAAACGCTCAAACAGTAGGCCGTATTTTAGGGGGTCTAACTCAGTGATACGCAAGGCGTAGGCCAAGATCGAGCCAGCAGCCGAACCGCGTCCGGGACCATAAACAATGCGCTGTTTTTTACCCCAGTTAATGAAATCCTGCACGATAAGAAAGTAACCGTTGTAGCCCATTTTATCGACCACGCTCAATTCATAATCAATACGCTCTAAAATATCTTGAGACAATAGAGATCTACATTCTTTAACTGAAAGCTGGTCTGCTTCGGCTTGAGTTTTACCGCCGTATCTCAATACTAAACCACGAAAAACTAATTTGTCAAGATAGGATTTTTCACTTTCTCCTTTTGGTACGGTGAATTTGGGGATTAAAATACGGCCTAAATCTAAGTCGACATTGCAGAGATCGGCGATTTTTTTGGTGTTTTTGATGGCATCGGGAAAATCTTTACCCCAACGCATGATAATTTCGTCTGGCGGAATGACATTAAGTTGAAAATCTTTAAAAGACATGCGGTGCGGATCGGACAGATTGGATCCCGTACCAATACAAAGTAAAGCCTCGTGCGCGGCTTGGTCTTCTGGCTCCAGATAATGCCCGTCACAAGTGACGACGAGAGGCAAACCGGTATCTTTAGCAATTTTTTGCAGCCCTTGATTGATCTTATTTTGAACTTCCCAATGCGTCGGAGAATCGGGATGACCGTGATCTTGCATCTCCAGATAAAATCGATCTTTAAAAACTTGAGCATACCAATCAACCAGCTGTTTGGCGCGTTTTGTGTCGTTGTTTTTAAGAGCAATTGAGATTTCGGAACTTGCACAGCCGGAAAGACAAATAATTCCTGCGCTGTATTTTTGCATGATGTCGTGGTCGATGCGAGGCTTATAATAGCGTCCGTTGATTTCGGCGACAGAAATAAGGCGACAAAGATTTTCAAAACCCTGATTATTCATAGCTAACAGAGTAATATGGAAGCGTTCTTTGTCGTAGGCAGGGTCACGATCGGTCATTTTGCGGGCTGCCACGTAGGCTTCGCAACCCAAAATTGGCTTAATTCCTGCCGATAGGGCGGTTTTATAAAATTCAACCAGTCCACTCATGGTGCCGTGGTCAGTAACCGCCACCGCCTCCATACCCTTGGTTTTGATAAAATCGACTAATTCGTCAACTTTGGTAAGACCGTCGAGCAAGGAATAGTGGGTGTGATTGTGCAAATGCACAAAATCACTAGGCTGTAATTTATTTTTTTCCTCCCTCATGCTTTCAATTATAGCATGAAGCGGTCAAGCTTTAGCGGGATTTAGTGGTCTTTTTGCTAGGGGTTTTAGCGGTTTTGGTTGATTTTTTAGCTGATTTTTGAGTTGATTTTGGAGCAACAGATTGAGTGGTCTGTTTAAGCAATTTTTGACCTTCGGCTTGGGCTTTTTTGAGAGCTTTCTTACCTTTACGTTCTAAATCTTTTTGCGTAGCTTTACCAGATTTAGGTGCAGTCAAGATTCCGGCGGCTACGCCTGCAGCTGCACCAAAGATTGTGCCGAGCAGAAATCCACCTTTTTTAGTTTTTTTCGCTTGTTTTCGAGCCATTTTTACCACCTTTCTTGGCTTTTTGATTAACGTTTAATTGTTTTTTGACAAATTGTTTAACAACCCCGCCAACTGAAGTCATTTCTTTAACATTGCCGACAATATCATCAGTTTTATTGGCGATGGATTGAGAAGTGTTGGCGATTTTTTTAGCCTGATCAATTAGTCCAATTAAGCGAATACATAAAATAGTTGCAACGATTAAGAATACTAACAAAGTAAGCGATAAGATGGCGACTAAAATCCATTCCGCAACGTTCATTTTAAGCCTCTGAGTCCTTGATTAGAGCGCGCACATCGTCAGCATAACTTTCGTTGTCCAGAACATGCTGTAAGTGGGCGAGGAAGTAATTTTTGGGATCCCCAGTTGTGACCCAGCGTCCACGAGTTTTTTCAACATAAACGGGGCCTTCTGCCACCAATTTAGTGATAGCGTCAGCAGTCCAAAGTTCGCCGTCGAGACCAGTATTTTTGGGGTCTAGATGTTTGAAAATGTCTGGAGTCAAGAGATAACGTCCGTAGGAAGTGAGGTTGGAGGGAGCGTCTTCAATCTTAGGCTTTTCAACGATGTCGTGCAAAGTCTTTTTCTCTGAATCGTCCAAGCGGATAATGCCGTATTTGTTTAAGACCTCACGTGGCATCTCTTGAGAGATAATAATGGCTTTGGCATCGGGATGTTCTCGGTAAGAATCAATTAAGGTTTTGACGTCAGAACTGCCATAAACTACATCGTCAGAATAAATAGCAACGAAAGCTTCGTCGTCGCGAATGTAAGGACGAGCAGAAGCGATAGGGGAACCATTGCCGTATGGATAAGATGGGTCCTGTTCGATGATAGTGATTTTAGGAAAATCCAACACAGATTGAACCGAGGCGTAACGATCTTCTTTACCTTGAGCGGCAAGTTGTTTACGAATGTGGTTAACAGCATTATTAAAATAATCTTCGTAGATTGGCTTACCTTCAGCGGTGGCAACGATAATAATTTGAGTGATACCAGCGGCGACACATTCTTCTACTACTAATTGCATGATGGGACGATTGCCAATTGGTAACATGCCTTTGGGTATTGTTTTGGTAATCGGTAGATAACGACTAGCGAATCCTGCATCGGTAATAACAGCTTTTGTTGGTAATTGGTATTTCATAAAAATTATTTCTCCTTAGCTACAATTATAAACTATTTCGGCAAAAGTGTAAAATTAGCGCTTGGTTTTTTGAGTGGTTTTCTTGGCGCGGCGAGCTTTGGCGGCCTTGGTAGCGATGGCTTTGCGCTGAGCGCTAAGCTCTCGAGACTGATCATTGTTATGAACGCCGTAAATGAGGTTGGTTAGACCGAAAATCAACATATAGACGCCAAAAAATTGAATGAAGGCCTGAACGCGAACGGATCCGGAATTAAAAATAACAAACCCTAGGACTGCGCCACAAATACCAGATATAACCCAGATTGCTTTGTCGGTAGCGTCATCGACGGATTTGAGTCCAATTAAGATCTCGAACACGCCTCTAATTAAAGTGTAGACAGAGATAATAGTCAGGTGTAGTGCTATGTTTTGGCTGAGAGTAAAAAGCAATAACATGGCTACTACGACTTCTATGACGGCAACGGCAAGAGATAGACCCCAAGTTTCTTTGGCGTGTGTGCGATATAGTAAGTTAAATAATTCAATTACGCCAAGTCCTAACAATGTAGAACCGACGATGGCAACAAGGCTAACCGTGTCTTTGACGCCAGTAAAGACCGCAAAACAACCAAAAAGTAGGGCCAAAATACCTTGAAAGGCAAAAACTAACCAATGGCTATCGACGTATTTTTTCTTGATTGACATAAAAAATTCCTTTGATTACTGATTATGCTTATTGTAGCACAAAATTAAACATGGCGCAGTTTACGACGAATAGTTTCAATTAACCAGGTTTTGGTATATTTGATAGGGTTTAAAATCAAATCTTGAGCAGGAAGATATTTGAGTTCGGTCACGCCAAAACCACGTTTAAAATTAGAAACCCCGAAAAAACGGTGTTTGACGGCATCTTCTGGAACGATGCCCCATAAGTTGTAGCGTTTGATGCCGCGCTTTTTGGCATCGCGCATGGCTTGTAGATGCAAAAGTGGCGCGCCAGATAACTTAGTGCCAAGTTCCGAAGAAACGCCATAGTGATAGGAGGCTTCATTACCGTAGAAGATCATGAAGTTTTGCGCTAAAATTTCGTTTTGGTATTTGGCGGTATATAAAACCGCTTCTTGATTGGGCGCAAAAGCAGTAAATTGTTTGGTGAGAAAATCTTCAGAAAAAGCGAAAAAATCGTGACGCTTGGCGGTCTGAAGCTGAATTTTGTAAAAATTATGAATATCGGCGGGATTTACGGAGGTTTCTACTTTAATTTCATTTTTGGCGGCTTTACGTAGAGCGCGACGCAACCTTTGTCGCATTCCTTTCAGAATGGCTTCCTCATCCTGATTTAAATCAATCACGCCGGCGTGTTCGACTGATAGGTACATTGGCGCCTTTTTAAACCCTGCTCGTCGAAAAATTTGTTGTGAATCTGCTGATAATTCCAACTGCGGCCGCACTCGCGCAAAAGTACAGTTATGTTTAAGGCTGATTCTTTTGATATCTAGAAAAATTTGATCAACCAAGGTTTGGTTTTTCCAATCCAAAATTGGACCGCCGGCGATGGCAAGATGACGACCGCGTTTAGCGTTTTCGATCACGCCAGCATAAGCGGCTTGAATCTTATGGTCTTTATCAACCGCTACACGACGCACAATTCGGTTGCCCCTAGATTTGTGAAACTCGTAAAAATCCCAAGATTGCAAGAAATTAGCCTCAGGATGACTAGTGATAAATTGGTCCCAAGTTTTTTTGTCTGTTGCGTCAATAATTTTCATGATAAATGTCTCCTCTTACGTCGAATAGTTTCAATTAGCCAAGTGCCAGAATATAGTAGCGGATTGATAATTAAATCGTGGGCATGTACAAATTCAGTCACCTTGCCGCCAAATCCAGTTTTAAAAGTAGTAACGCCAGCATAGCGATGGTTTGGCTGGTTTTCGGGGGCAATTCCCCATAAATTAAAGCGTTTAACACCTTGTTGTTTTAAGTCAAGCATAACCTGCCAAAGTAGTGCGTGAGCGCCCGGTAATTTTCGATTTAGGTTTGTGGAAGCGGCTTCAAAATAGGCGGCCTCATGACCACAGACTAAAATTAAACCGTAAGCAATAGGTTCACCTTGGCTGGTTTTAGCAATGTAAAGTCTGGCATTTTGTTTGAAAACTTGATGATAGGCCATTAAATCGGAAAGTTCTGGTGGAATAAAATGTTGACGAGCGGCTGTCTCCGCCTGAGTTTGATGAAATTTTTCAAAATCTGATTTTTTAAGGCTAGATGAGACATTAATTCCTAATTTTTGAGCACGACGGACCTCATAGCGCGTCTGGCGACGCATATTTTTCAGAAGTTCAGTTTCGGATTTAGTTAAATCAATAATGACAGTATGCTCGGCATGCAGGTGGAAAGGGGCTGGTTTGGCGCCAGTCGCCTTTAGCAGTTTTAGATGAGAGGCGGACTGCTCTAACTGAGGACGGAAACGAACGAAAACACATTTTTCGGCTTTGGCAATCTGGCGAGTTTTTTGAAAGAAATCACGTACGAGGTTAGAATTTTGCCAATCTAACAGTGGTCCTCCCGGAATTTCCAAATAGCGACCACGTTTGGCATTTTTGATAATAGCCAAAGCTGCAGTTTGTTGATCTAGAGAGATGAGGGTAGGTTTATTGCCAACTAGTTTATTGACGTTAGACCACTCTGGAGATTGCAAAAAATTAGCTTCAGGGTGTCGTTTAAGTATACTTTGCCAAAGTTGTGGTGTCATTTTCGATCCTGTTCGTTAATTAGATAAGGCTTGATGAATTTTTGAGCCGGCTTTAGTTGAGTTTTGGAATAATGGGAAGGAAAATTGATAATATGCTCTGCGGCAAAAACGGCATGAGGACAGGCTTTGGCTGGAAAATCAATGGTTTTAAAATAACGCTCTGGCGCAACTGGAGTGTCGTACCAAGTGTCGTTAAAGACAAAACCTTGGCGTTCAAGCTGGTTTAGTACTGTATCTCGTTGCTTAACTAAATAAAATGTGCGTAGGGGTGGGCGATTTTTAGGTAGCGATTTGAGCTGTTTTAGAGCTAACTTAGCCTGCCAGTAGGTTAGACGTGTAGAAAGGTTAAGTTTAGCGTCCGCCGAACGTTCAATCCAATGCAATTTGATCAGTAAACTAGTGAGCTTGCGACCAAAACCAAAATTATAGAAAGCGCGGATGCAAGTTCCGAAAAAAGGATACCAACGATCGCGTAAAGAGTCAGCAAGCAATGGTCGCTTAGTTGGGATCTTTTTAAGTTTTAGCTGAGGGTCTCGCAAGATCAAAGCCCCACCAGAGATAGTATCGATAGATTTGCCTTTGCCAAAAGAAAGAGCGGTGACTGCTCCGACCGTGCCAACTTCTCGTCCATCGGCATAAGTTACGCCGGTACAGTGCGCTAAATCTTCAACCAGAACAAGTTGATGCTGAGCAGCTGTGGCCGCGATAGAAGTAATATCTGCGGCTATGCCTAAGCTGTTTTGGACAATTACAGCGATAGCCTCAGGGTGTAGCTTGATGGTCCGCTTGAGTGATTCGGCGTCAAAATGTAGAGTTTTAAGGTTAATATCCGCAAAAATTGGCTGACAACCTGCAGACTGAATCGCTGAAATTACGGCATAGCAAGTGAAACTATTGACGATGATGCCTGGTTTTACACCGGTTTTGATGGCTGAATTAGCAACGATAGCTTTAAGACCAGCAGAGAGAGCGGAGCGTCCATTGTGATATAACTGAACCGAAGCAAGCGAATCTTGATTTTTACCAAAAGCGGACAAGTTGGTTTGGTATTTTTGTGATAAAAAAACTTTGAGTTTTTGGAAGTCGGAGCTGGTGCCAAAAGCGAGAAGATGCTCCCAGACTTGTTTTGGTTGGTAATTGGCGGCCTGACCCAAGAAAAACATTAGCGTAAACCTTTTAAGATTGATGAGATTGTTGAGGCTAAACCGGCAGCATCTTGAATATAGGGGGCGTGACGCCAATTTTTACGGGTTAAAAGCTTACTGTTTGTGATTTTTTTCTGCATGAGCTGGCCTTGACGAAGCGGAGTAATGGTGTCAGATTCACCCCAAACAATGGTGGTGGGTACAGAAACTTGTTCTAGTTTCAGGTTTTTATCCGATTCAAGCATGTTGGTAAGAGTTTGTTTCATGTTGGCCGGGGCTTGGCTGTAGTCGCTGGCTCCTAGAATTTTATGAAAAACTTTACGCAAAATTTTGATCTTTTTAAGGGGAGCGAAAAGATGAGCAAGGCGCTTTAAACAGTCCCGCCTTAAAGAAGCTTCGTATACTCCGGCAGAATTTAACAAGATGAGATGTCGCAGTTTGTCTGGTTTTAAGATGCAAAGATTGAGCAAGATACGCCCGCCATTACTGTGCCCGAGCGCGATGGCGCCATCTGGTATAGATTGATCGGCCCATTTAACGTATTCGTCAATAGTCCAAACTTTGCGACTGGGCTCGGTTAAGCCTGGCACATGTAGCATTTTGATCTTAAATCCAGCTTTTTCTAGCAGGTCAATTGTCTTCGCCCAAGGTTTGGTTGTATAGGTCCAACCGTGAATAATGTACAAAACTTGATTATTTTGATTTTTTATGTTATAATTAGACATTATGAGTCCAGTCCTTTCTTCAATCGGCGCTTGATGGCGGCTTTTTCACGACGGGGCAGTTTGGCGGCATCTTCGGGGTTTTGTAGGAGTTTTTCGATAATCCATTCTAGGTATTGACTGCCTTTGAAGACGATGGTCTCTCGGCCAATAGTGTGTTTTTGAATGTATTTTAAGGCTCGATGCGGGTCGTTGGTGGTGAACGGGTCAATACCAAGCTCTTTGAGACGAGGGGCGGTATAACGTTTGGTGCGACGACCA
>CAUPNJ010000027.1:0-7962 GCA_963512515.1 uncultured Candidatus Saccharibacteria bacterium
TACTCCCTATTCGCACTGCGCCACAAAATTCTCGAACTTGTTCAGCCTCTCTTTAATCTCATCCGTAAAAAGCCTAAAAAATAAAAGCCTAAAAAATAGCTTTTCTAGAACCGCTCCGTCCTAGAAAAGCTAAATCTTTTAAGCTAAGCGATTTATTTATCTACCACTTCACCTTCGACTGGCTCGTCGCCGTCCTTGTCACCAGCATTTTTTGCATCGCCACCCTTATTGGTCTTGTCATTTTTTTCGGCCTGCTGATACATTTTTGCTCCAATCGGCATAATGGCATCAGATAGTTCTTTAGCTGCCGCCTCTAAGCTATCCTTATCAGCCTTCTCATCTTTCAAAACCTCTTTCGCTTTTTCAGCTGCTTTCTTTATTGTCTCTTTATCATCATCAGAAATTTTGTCCTTAAATTCATCAGGCATTTTTTCTGCTTGATAGATCGCATTTTCTAGGTGGTTTTTTGCGTCAATCGCTTCGCGTTTTTTCTTATCGTCCTCCGCGTGCATTTCGGCTTCTTTTTGCGCTTTTTCAATAGCTTCCTTGCTCATATTGCCAGAATTCTGGATCGTAATCGACTGCTCTTTGCCTGTACCTTTATCTTTGGCCGTTACATTCAAAATACCATTCGCATCCAAGTTAAAGGTCACTTCAATTTGCGGGATCCCTCTCGGCGCCGGTGCAATACCGTCCAAAATAAAGCGTCCCAACGATTTATTATCGGCCGACATTTCGCGCTCACCCTGCACCACGTGAATCTCTACTTGTGGCTGATTGTCAGCAGCGGTTGAAAAGACCTGAGACTTAGAAGTCGGAATTGTAGTATTGCGCTCAATTAGCTTAGTAGCTACACCACCCATAGTCTCGATACCAAGAGATAATGGCGTTACGTCAAGTAGTAACACATCTTTTACATCACCTTGCAAGACTCCGCCCTGAATTGCCGCACCAACCGCCACGACTTCGTCAGGATTCACTCCTTGCATCGGCTCTTTGCCAAACATATCTTTTACTTTCGCCACCACCGCTGGCATACGGGTCATACCACCCACCATCACGATCTCGTCAATATCAGAGAAAGTAAGTTTAGCGTCTTTCAGAGCTTTTTCTACCGGCCCAGCCAAGCGCTCAATCAAAGGCTTGACCAATTCTTCCAACTTCGCACGGGTCAAAGTATACTCAAAATGCTTTGGACCATCCGCATCCGCCGTCAAAAACGGCAAGTTGATTTCTACTTCCTTCGCAGACGACAATTCTTTCTTAGCCTTTTCTGCCTCATCTTTTACACGTTGCATCGCTGCTGCATCATTTTTGATATCCACACCAGATTCGTTCTTAAACTCATCAATCAAATGGTTCACAATTACGTTGTCAAAATCTTCACCGCCGAGGTGCGTATCACCATTGGTAGATTTCACTTCAAATACCCCATCGCCTAGTTCCAAAATTGAAACGTCAAAAGTACCACCACCAAGGTCAAACACAGCAATTTGCTGATCTTTTTTGTTCTCAAGCCCATAAGCTAAAGCCGCCGCCGTAGGTTCGTTTATAATACGACGCACTTCCAAACCAGCAATTTTACCAGCATCTTTCGTGGCTTGACGCTGAGAATCATCAAAATAGGCTGGCACCGTAATAATAGCCTCGGTCACTTTTTCGCCCAAAAATGCCTCCGCATCGGCCTTAATCTTGCTCAAAGTCATTGCCGAAATTTCTTCTGGCGTGTAAGCTTTTCCGTCCAGCTCTACCGCTACATTAGAGCCTTTTTTCGTAATTTTATAAGGCATAATATCAAGGTCGCGCTGCACTTCTTTATCATTAAATTTACGCCCAATCAAACGTTTAATACCATAAATGGTATTTTTTGGGTTAGTGACACGTTGACGCTGCGCCACTTTACCCACCAATCGATCGCCTTTTTTCGTCACCGCTACCACGCTTGGCGTAGTGCGGTCACCTTCGGTGTTGGTGATTACTTCGGGTTTTCCAGCTACCATATAAGCAAATGCCGAGTTAGTGGTTCCGAGGTCTATACCGATGATTTTACTCATTTTTACTCTCCTTTTGAATTATTTTTCTAGCACTCCTATATAAAGACTGCTAATTTACCCCTAGTCTAGCAAATTAGCACTCACCTGTCAAGACTGCTAATTGTTCTTTTTCGCCAAAATCATCCCAATATTCACCACCACCCCACCAATCATCGCAAAAATCATATCCCACATCGTATCCCCCACCCCAGGTTTCAACAGTTCTTGCATATTTCCCCCGCATAACTGATCATAGCCAAATTCAAAACATTCCCATAGCACCGCTATCATCGCCACAAACGTCATCGTAAACAGGATCACAAATTCCGATCGCTTTTTCCCATTTTTCAATTTATCCCAATTTTTCAAATCGCCAAAATAATGTTCAAGCACCTCTCTCGCCCACACCGCCACTAGCGCACCCGACGCAAAATGCACCACTTTATCAAAACCCACAAAATCTCGATACAGCTCCAAATTGATTCCCCCAATCATTGCTATCACCAAAAACAAATAGTAAAAAAGCTGCAATCTCGTACTGAGTTTTATCTTTAATCGGCCAAAAACTTCCGGCATCATCGGTAGCGCGATAGTCGCCAAATAGCTTGGTACTTTTGTCCAGCCAGACGGGTTTAAGAGATGCAAAATTAGAAACAAAACTCCAGCCAACGCTATCAAGAGTTTTAACCAACGGTTAATAGTTTGAATTTTTTTCATTATAGAATTATGGTATCATGAAATTAAATAATCAAGGAAATATTATGGATCGCTCTACCCTAAAAACTGAGGCTAAAAAACTTAACAAAAATCATGTTTTGACACTTTTTGGCATTCCCTTTGTTGCTCAATTCTTTTTAAACTTACCGATCGTCGGTTTTTTAATGGCCATTGTAGCTTATGGACCGATCGAATTCGCTACTAGCAGAATATTCTTACGCCATGCCACCAAAAAACAAATCCCCGAATTAAAAGATCTTTTATTTGGCTTCAAAGACAGCAATTTCTCTCGCTCTTTCTTCGCTTTTTGGCGTGTTAGCATCTGTGCGTTTCTCTGGAGCTTACTATTTCTCATCCCAGGTATCATCAAAGGACTCGCCTATTCCCAAACCATGTTTTTGTTAGCAGAAAACCCTAAAATGGATGCCGCCACTGCCCAGAAAAAATCCATGGAATTGATGGAAGGCCACAAAATGGAGCTATTCGTCCTCAATCTTTCCTTTATTCCTTGGTACCTACTGGTTGCCATCACTTTTGGTCTGGCCAGCATCTACGTTGTGCCATATGTTCGCACCACTTTGGCTCTATTTTACAAAAATATTTCCAAATAATTCATCGTGTCTAAAATCCTCTCTTCCGAATCCGAAATGATTAAATATGGCAACGAACTGGCTGCTCGTTGCCAAATCCCAGGCGTAATCGAACTAATCGGCGACGTCGGTAGTGGTAAAACCACCATCACCAAAGGCATTGCCAAAGGCCTCAACATCACCGAACCCGTCACCTCACCTAGCTTTACGATTTCAAAATTATATGATTTTCAAAAAAATCAAAAATCATGTATCTTGGCTCACTACGATTTTTACCGCCTGAGTGACCCAGGTATTATGCAAGAAACCTTGCGAGAAGACCTTTCCAGTCCTCACACTCTCACTGTCATCGAATGGGCCGACAGTGTGGCCAACTTTTTGCCCCCTCATCGCCTCAAAATTACCATCAGCCTCCAGCCCGACGGCAGTCGCAAAATTATCGAGGAAAAATTATGAAACTTTACCTAGACACTTCCTCTCCTGTCACTATCTTAAAATTAGATCACCATTCCTACACCTGGGAATCCGGCCGCGCGCTTGCGGAGGAAATTTTCAATTTTATCGAAGCAAAACTTGCCGAAAATCATAAAACTTGGCAGGATCTAACCGAAATTACCTTCATGAGTGGGCCAGGCTCCTTTACCGGCCTACGTATTGGCGCCACCGTTGTAAATACCTTAGCCGACCAACTCCAGATTCCGCTCTATGATCATCACGGCCAAAAACAGCAAATTATTTTGCCAGCCTACGGTCGCCCTGCTAATATTTCCACACCCAAAAAATAGTAACTCGATTCCTTTTATGCTATAATTATGCCAATAAGGATTTTTATGCAACCAAATTCAAACGATAAATTTAATTTCAACAGCAATAAACCAAACGGCAACGGCATTTTTGGCAGCCCTGCCTCCAATGTCAATTCTAACCCCAGCTCGTTGCGAGTCCACGTCACTAGCCCCACTCATTTCGACAACCAACCACCTCGCCCCATCGCTAACCCCCAGCCAGCTCAACCAAACCCCTTAGTCGAAGCCGAGCGCTCTATCAAAAAAATTAGCACCATGTCTCTAGTTTTTGGTATATGTTCTGCAATTTTACTATTTGTCGCCATTGCTGGTGTTATTTTTGGTCTCATTAGTTATGATAAATTGGCCAAAACTAATACCGAATTAGAAGAGAAAAATTCCATCATTTCTGCCGTTGAAACATCCAGTGGTGTTTCGCCGATCGACTCCCCAGAAAAAGTTCCAGTTTTTAAAGCTACTAAAGATTTTATCTACGTTAGCGAGTGGGGAATCAAAATCAAACTCCCTTCTGACCTCGTCAATGTCAGCTATATATTAAATCAGCAATATCGCCCCTCAATTTGTTTCAATGCCTATAAAAAAGGCGTACAATATTTTCCTGCCTTTGCTGACGTCGCCAAAAACCCAGGCGGCATGGGCTGCCTTACTCGTATCGCCACCAGCGAAGGCGAAACCAACGCCGAAAATGGCCAAAGTTTCGGCACCAAAGTCTTCACTCACAAAGATTACAGCTATTTCTACACCGCTCCCGCTAAAGATTTCAGTAAAGATGCCGCCGAGCTCGGACTCGAGCACACCGCAGTGCAGATTATCAAAAACATGTTGACTGACAATATTTCTGCCTACGAATAAAGCAGTTAGTTCTCATTTTGTGCTACAATAAAAGCAGGGGATTAATTAGTAAAAATTTGAAAAATCATCAATTAACTGGTCAGTATCAATTTTTCGGTACAATGACGGAAAGAGGATCATGGAAATAATTGCAATTATCGCCGCAGTTGCCGGTGTTGGTTTAGGCGCTGGCGGAGTTTTTGCCTACAATAAGAAAAATGAAAAAGGCGGGCAAAATAGAGCTGACGATTTGATTCGCAAAGCCAAACACGAAGCTTCCGACATTGTCTTAAAAGCCAAAAAAGAGGCTACCGAAACTGCCGAAAAATCCAAAAACGAAGAATCCGACCGTCGCAAAGAGTGGAAGCGCACCGAAAACCGCTTGGTTGAGCGTGAAACTAATCTCGACCGCAAACTCGATCAAATCGAGAAAAAATCTGAACGCCTCGTTAAGCAAGAAAAAGAAATTGAAGATCTAAAGGCCGAAATTCGCGATATCCGCACCAAACAACACGAAAAACTCGAAAAAATTGCCGGTCTCAGCAAAAAAGACGCCCGTGAAAAACTCATTAAAATGACCGAACACGACATTAAGCACGATTTAGTCGAGCTAGTAGCCAAAGAACAGCGGGAAATCAAGCACGACATTGACGAAACCGCCCAAGCCATCTTGGTTTCTGCCATGGAGCGTATGTCTTCCGAGGTCACCGCTGACCGCACCATCACGGCACTCAAACTCACCGACGACGACATGAAAGGTCGCATTATTGGTAAAGAAGGTCGCAATATTCAAGCCTTGCAGCGTGCCACGGGTGTGGATATTTTAGTCGACGATACTCCAGGTATGGTTGTGCTTTCTAGTTTTGACCCAATTCGTCGCCAAGTCGCACGTTATGCTTTGGAGCGTCTGATGAAAGACGGTCGCATCAATCCCACCTCTATTGAAGACGCCGTCGCTAAAGCCGAGCGCGAAATCGACAAAGAGGTGCAACGTGCCGGTGAAGACGCTGCGCGTGAAGTGGGTGTGGTTGGACTTCCACGCGAACTTCTACATTTGCTTGGCGAACTTAAATTCCGCACTTCCTACGGACAAAACGTCCTCCTACATTCAGTTGAAATGGCACATATGGCTGGTATGATTGCTAAAGAAATCGGCGCAGATGTCCGTATCGCCAAAACCGCCACACTTCTACATGATGTCGGCAAAGCCGTCACTCACAAAATCGAAGGCAAACACGCCGATATCGGCGCTGAGCTTGCCAAAAAATACGGGCTTTCCGACCCAATCGTTCATGCCATCGCCGCTCATCATGACGATATCGAACCCACTACGCCAGAAGCCATCATTGTCAAAATTGTTGATGCAATTTCCGCTGCTCGACCGGGCGCCCGTAACGTCTCTGCTGAGAACTTTGCCGAGCGCATGCGTGACCTCGAAAACATTGCCACCAGTTTCCAGGGCATCGATAAAGCTTACGCCGTTTCGGCCGGCCGCGAAATTCGCGTGATTGTCGAACCAAAACAAATTGACGATTTAACTGCACTCAAACTTTCTCGCGACATCGCCAACAAAATTGAAGCCACCATGTCTTACCCAGGCGTCATTAAAGTCAACGTCATCCGCGAAACTCGCGCCATTGAATATGCTAAATAAATATTGATATCTTATTATGCATTTTATTGCGAGAAACCACATCTTGTGATAATTACACGTTCGAAGCCTTGTGCTATACTTGTATCATCAATAATAACAAGGGGTAAATATGTCTGTGTTATTTATAAACGGGAGTCCTAGTAAGGACGGGAATACGGTAGGTCTTGCGAAAGTCCTGCTAAAGGAGACGGAATTTGAAACGCTAAATTTGACAGATTACCGGATTAATATATATGGGCAGGATCTGCCTGGAGATCAATTTGAAGAGGTTCTTCAAAAGATAGAAGCTGCGGACATAGTTGTAATCGGCTCTCCGGTGTATTGGCATAATATTTGCGGATCGGTCAGAACATTATTGGATCGCTTTTACGGTCTAGTGAAAGAAGGAAGTTTACACGGAAAACTATTTTTCATCTATCAGGGAGCTGCTCCTGAAAAATGGATGCTCGAAGCTGGCGAGTACACTATTAAAAGATTTGCAAACCTTTATGGACTTCATTATGAGGGAATGGCGACAAACCATAAGGAAGCGGAAGTCCTTTCGGATAAGGTAAACAATTAATAAAGTACAGCATGAGGGAACTTGTAAACAAGCGAGAGTCAGTTCTTAACTTTGATAATTTCGATATTTAATTATTGTGGTCGGGGTTACTGGGATCGAACCAGCGACCTCACGCCCCCCAGGCGTGCGCGCTACCACTGCGCCAAACCCCGAAAATTTTAAATGGTCTGGGTGACCTGACTTGAACAGGCGTTTGCCCCTTGGGACGCTCCGCCTGTTCAAGAGACATCCTAAACACATAAATGGTCTGGGTGACCTGACTTGAACAGGCGACCTCAGCGTCCCGAACGCTGCGCGCTACCAACTGCGCCACACCCAGTCTTCCCATATTTTACCACATTAAAGTATTGTGCTAAACTATAAGCAATATGAGAAAATTCTTTCAAACTTACCAACGTTCCATCTCTATTATTGCGCCAATTCTCATCACCATTGTCTTCCTCTGTCTATCCTGTCTTAACCTTAACAGCTCCATCTGGTTTGACGAAGCTTTCTCGTCTTACCTCATCCGTGGCAACTTTGCCGATATTTGGCAACTCACCGCCCTTGACGTCCACCCGCCCTTCTTCTATTTTTGCCTTAAAATCTGGTCTCTAATCTTCGGCACTTCCGTCATCTCACTCCGTTTTATGTCAATATTTTTTGGCGGCCTCAGCCTCATTCTGATTTTTCACCTCGTCAAACAGTGGTTCGGTCTCCGTCCGGCCGTCTTCGCTAGCTTTTTCATGGCGCTATCGCCAGTTTTCATTCGTCTCGCCCAAGAAATGCG
>CAUPNJ010000028.1:0-7911 GCA_963512515.1 uncultured Candidatus Saccharibacteria bacterium
GTTTGAAACTTTTCAGTTTTAATATTGAATGCAATTTTAATTCTGACTTTCTTGTAATTACTATTAAGTACCTGTTGACCTAGTAATGCGGCAGTTAAGGCTGTGATACGTTGTTGGCCATCGATGAGGATTTGCTTACCCTCGGATTTAGAACCATCTTTTAGTTTTACGTCAGGATTTTTCCAGGTGATAATATAGCCTACAGGGTAACCATTATAAAGTGAATCAATCAAATTGCGCACTTTTGTTGAATCCCAAACGAAAGGCCGTTGGATTTCCGGTATGGCTATAGTCCCATCCTTAACATAGCCAAGCAACGTATTGACAGAGACATTATTAACTTCAAATTTTGTTGACATTGAGTTAATCTCCTTCAGTTAGCCAAAGGCCGTGCAGGTTGCAGTAGGCGTAGACTGAGAGTTTGGCGGAAGAGTCAAAATTTGATTGCATCATTGGCTGATCTGAGACAGTTAGGTGTTTAATTTCGATGGTTTTGCCGTCGGTAGCAGCGATCCATTCGATTAAATGTTCTGGCGTCATGGGGTGGTCAATTTCGCCCACTCGAATTACGACTTTTTGTTGCTCTTTTTTGATCACTGGCAGATGTTTTTCGCTGGCAGCTTCGGTGGTGTTGGCAGTCAAAACGGTCATTGTTTCGCCACAACAAACTGGCACTGGGCCACCATCATGCATAACTAATTCAAGGTTTTTGCAATGTTTACAATAATAAAATTTCATAATTCTCCTTTTTGATTAGTATAAACGATACAGAAAAATATCGCTACGATTTCATATTTATTTCACATTAGCGCGTTAGGATGTTTTTATAACTTAAACAGGAGCATAAAATGAATACACTCGAGCGGTCTTTTGCTTATATTACGCGCAAAAAGACTCGCAGTATGATAATTTTACTGATTCTATCAGTGATTGCGTCTAGTATTTACGCCTGTCTGCTAGTGAATCGGGCAAGTAGTAATCTGGAGGCGAGAATTTTAAAAATTTCGAATTCGTCTTTTGAAATTATTAAAAATTCAAGCACAGACGGAATCAAAATTTCGGATATAAAAAAGATTGCAAAAAAACAGCAGATTGCAAAGATCAACTATAAGCACTCTACGGAAGTAAAACTCAAGACTGGTCAAGTGGTTTCAGGAAACCAAAAAATCCAAGTCGACAACGTGGATGAAAAATTTAAAAATATTTTGAAACTACAGAGCGTTGCCGACTCTGCCAAAGAGAATGCTTTCACGAGTGAATCTTTTAAGTTGGTGGCTGGTGCGCATCTTGCTGACGCCAAAAATAAATCACAAATTATGGTGCATGAAAAGTTGGCAAAGCAAAACAACTGGAAACTTGGTGACAAAATTCAGCTTGCTGCGCTAACTGGTCAGTCGAGCCAAGTTAAATTTAAATTAGTTGGAATTTTTTCTGGCAAGATTCAGGAAAAATTTAATGGCTTATCTTCTGATTTGAGCGAAAATACGGTGTATACGAATTTTTCCGCTGGTCGTCGTTTGGTGGCGCCAAAAGAAAAGCCGATGGCCGACCAAGCTACTTTTTTCCTGGAGCAACCAGAAAAAATTAATCAGGTAATTGCCGGAGTTAAAAAATATCCGCTTAATTGGCAGAATTTTGAGATTTTGAAAAATACCAAGGCGTTTGAAAAAATTATTTCTAGTATCAAAACTATGCAAGGCATTATCGGTATTATGACTTTCGGGATTATTGTGGCGGGAATTGTGGCGCTGTCTTTGATTTTGGTGTTATGGCTGAGAGAAAGAGTTTATGAAATTGGCGTATTTTTGGCGCTTGGTCAGCAGAAAATACAAATCATTGGACAGTTTATCTTGGAGCTAGCGCTGATTACTCTACTTGCTATGCTAATTACGGTTGCGCTTGGTAATATATTGTCAAATCAGCTGCTAACTAGTTTATTGGCGGGAGATGAATTAAATGAGCTAAGTGGTAGTTTATCACTCAATCCGTTTGCTGTGGAGAATCTATTAACGCTTGGGGTTTGCTCGTTGATTATGTTGATGATTATTGCTAGCGCCGTTTTGATCACTTCGTTTAGTATTCTGTCCCAAAAGCCTAAAAAAATATTATCCAAAATAAGTTAAAGGAGGAAACATGAAAGTATTAAAGTTAGACAATGTCGGTTACAACTACTCCGACTCAAAAGAAAAAGTTTTTAACGAAATAAATGCGGAATTTAGCACTGGTAAATTTTACGCAATTATTGGTAAGTCGGGAGCGGGTAAATCTACTTTGTTGTCGCTACTGGCTGGACTAGATACCCCAACTAGTGGACGTATTCTATTTGAGGGGGAGAATATTATGAACAAGGGTTACAATTACCATCGCAAAAAGCACATTACTTTGGTTTTTCAAAATTATAACTTGATTGATTATTTAAGCCCAATTGAAAATGTGCGACTGGTGAATCGGGAAGCCGACAAAGAAGTTTTACTGAAGCTTGGCTTGGATGAAAAGCAGATTGATCGTAATGTAATGAAACTTTCGGGCGGACAGCAACAAAGAGTGGCGATTGCGCGAGCTTTGGTTTCGGAGGCACCGATTATTTTGGCAGATGAGCCAACCGGGAATCTTGACGAACATACAACTGAAGAGATTATTGAGATTTTGAAACGTTCCGCGCATGAGAATAAAAAATGTGTAATTGTGGTTACGCACAGCAAAGCGGTAGCTGCGGCGGCTGACCAAGTTCTGGAACTGAAGAATAAAAAATTGAATATTAAAAAATAATACGAGTAGAAAGGAATTTATGTTTAAAAATGCATTGGCTTATGTGGTACGCAAGCCGCTGAAATCTCTAGTTGTTCTGTTAATTATTGTGGCAATGTCGAGCCTGAGCTTGGTTGGTCTTTCAATCAAAACGGCAGCCGAAAAAGCTTCAAAGGAAACTTTCAAAAATATTACCAATAGTTTTTCGATGCAGATTAATCGCCGTAGCAACCCTGGTACACCGCGGGGAGCAGGTAATTTAAAGGGCGAAGATATTGCAAAAATTTCCAAGCTCAACGGAATTAAAGATCATGTCAAACGTATGGGGGTGGTGGCGGACTTAATCGATCACGAAGTTATCAATACGGAGTCGACGTTGGCCAACCAAGATGCAGAACGAGCCAAAAAATTTGGTCGTACTGTGATGGTGACTGGTGTAAATGATTCTACAAAAGAAGATAAATTTGTGGCGGAATCCTATAAATTGACTAGCGGTCGTCATTTAAATAGTAAAGATCAAAATTCTATTTTGATGCACGAAGATTTGGCCAAAAAGAATAATTTGAAAGTTGGCGATAAGTTGAAAATTAAATCAAATACTTATGATGCTGACAACGAAAAGCAGGCTAACGAAACGATTGAAGTGACGATAGTTGGTTTGTTTAGCGGCAAAAACAAAGGCGGCGTGGCACAAACTTTGGAACTTTACGAGAACACGATTATTTCGGATTTAAATACCTCAGCAAAACTGTATGGCTATACTAAAGAAAATGCAATTTATCAGGATGCAACTTTCTTTGTGGATGGCAATGCTAACCTTGACAAGGTGATGGGTGATGCTCAGAAATTAGGAATTGACTGGAATGCTTATCAGCTAACTAAAAGTGCTAATAACTTCCCTTCACTACAGAAGTCTATTTCTGGAGTCTATACTGCGGCTGGAAAATTACTGTTTGGTGGATTGATCTTTTCTGGTGTAATTTTGACCTTGGTGCTATTCCTCTGGTTGAACGCTCGTCGCAAAGAGATCGGGATTTTGCTATCGCTCGGTAAAAGTAAACTTGAGATTATGGGACAATTTGCGATTGAACTTGCAATTATTGCTGTGATTGGTTTTGCTGGCTCGTATTTCTTTGCTAACCAAGTTGGTACGCAGATTGCGGGAGGAATTGTTAAAAATGTCACTTCTAGTATCAATAAAGAAACTGCTAAAGAAGCAGCAACTTCACAGCTAGCTGGTGGGGCTGAGGCTGAGGGATTCAATAAAACCATTACCAGCATAGATATTACAATTGAGCCTTCGGATTTAGTTTTCGTGCTTATTTCTGGAAGCATTGTGATTCTAGCGGCGCTTCTGATTGGTTCTAGTAATTTACTAAAAAAGCATCCGAAAGAACTGCTGTCTGATATTGCCTAGAATTGAAATTTAATCAAAAAGTGCCGCGTTGCGGTACTTTTTGATTAGTAGTATATAATGTTAAAATAGTAGTTATGAAGATTTTAATCGTAGAGGATGAGCTAGCGATTAGCGATGGGATTTTGGCTTTTTTGTCAGACCTTGGTCATACTTGCGTGCAGGCGATGGACGGCGCGCAAGCGCTGGCGGAGTTTGAAAAACAGAGTTTTGATTTTGTATTGCTTGATATTATGTTGCCGAAAAAATCCGGTTTAGAAGTTTTAAAAATTATGCGCCAAAAAAGTGAGTTGCCAGTTTTGATGTTAACGGCGCTAAGCGATGATGAAACCAAAATTTCAGCCTTTAATTCTCTGGCGGACGGTTTTATCAATAAGCCTTTTTCGTTGCCCGTTTTGGCGGCAAGAATTGACGCAATTTATGAACGGAGGAATCCAGCTGCTAAAATTTGGCAGTACGCTGCAAGCGTAAATGGTCATCAGATTAAACTGAATCCAAAAGAACTAGATGTTTTAAAAACTTTGCTTAGGCATAAGAATCAGGTGCTAACGAGAGCTCAAATTATTGATTATGTTTGGAGTTACGACGAGGAAATTCCGCTAGAGCGAGTAATCGATGTTTATATAAAATCTTTACGCAAAAAGTTAGGGCTAGATTGTATTGTGACTGTGAAAAATGTTGGTTATAAATTGGAGCAGAAATGAAAAAATCGCAAATTTTTACCAGAACTTTTGTTTGCGCGATGTCGATTATGGTAGCTTTATTGGTGTTATTACACATTACTATTTATGTGCTTTTACCCCAGTTTTATCTATCTAAGACTAAAAATGAATTAGCGCAAAAGGCTGATTCTTTGGTGGGAATTTTGGATGGTTCTGAGCGGGATAGTATTGAAAACTACCTTAAAATTTATAGTAAAAATAACGATATTGATATCTCTCTAAAATCGGAGTCTGAGCAGAAAAATTCTGTCAAAATTAAAAAGGCCGTAAAAATCGATAAGACAAATATTGATAATTCTGTATTTATTGAGACGCGCCAACTGAGTTTGAAAAATGGCAAAAAAGCAAGGCTGGAGTTTATTTCTTCACGCAACGCCAGAAAAGATGCTGAGAAATTGACTTTGAATTTTTTGCCTTATTCGCTGATGATTGGTCTGGTGTTTTCGGTTTTGTTTTCTTATTTGTCGTCTAGAATTATTGTGAAGCCGATTCTTGAAGCAGAAAAAATTTCTAGCGATGTGGAGCGTAGTAAAAACACTTTTTTGCGTAGCGCTTCACATGAGCTAAAAACTCCTTTGGCTGGTCTAAGGATTACGCTTGAAAACATGAGATATAATGTGGGTGATTACAAAAATCACACTAAATACCTGGATAGTTCAATTGTTTTGGTGGATAAGATGTCTACGATTATTTCTGAGATTTTGAAAACTTCGGCTTATCAGGATTGGCTGAAAAAACCTCGACAAATACAGATCGCAAAAGAGTTACCAAAAATCGTTAAAGAGTATCAGTTGTTGATTGCTGAGAAAAATTTGGACTTAGAAATGCGGCTTGGTGATGAAAAAATAAATATTTCCAAGTCGGCTTTTGAAAAACTTTTTTCCAATTTAATTAGTAATGCAGTGAAACATTCTGATCAGCACGGAAAAATTGAGATAGCAACAAAAAATCATTGGCTTTATATCAAAAATGCTTGTAAACCAATTAAGAAACAGGACGTGGCGATGCTTTTTAATGTGTTTTATCACGATGAGCAGGCTGGGAGTACGGGAGTTGGTCTTTTTGTCGTAAAAAATATTCTTGAATATTATAAAATTAAGTATCGTTTTGAGCCGACTGAAACAGGGATGATTTTTAAAATTAAGCTTTAAAAATTGTTAGCGCAAAATATTAAAATGGCGTATAATGAGGGTAATCTTAAGCGAAAGGGAGATTATGGACAAGAAAAATAAAGGGCTGATCATCGGAGCGGTGGTGGCCGGATTGTTGTTGCTGACTGGTATCGGTAGCTATAACGGTTTGGTCAAAGAGCGTGAAACCGTGGAGAGCGCAATCAATACTTTGGAAAGCCAATACCAAAGACGCAGCGACCTAGTACCGAATTTGGTAGCCACCGTGAAGGGCTCGGCAAATTTTGAGGAAAAAACTTTAACTAAGGTGATAGAGGCGCGGGCAAAAGCTACGCAAGTTAGCTTAAACATGAATGATTTAACGGAAGAAAACTTGGCTAAATATCAAGCGGCGCAAAATCAACTGAGTTCATCGCTGAGTCGTTTGATGGCAGTGGCCGAAAATTATCCTGAGCTAAAATCTACCAAAGCTTTTCAGGATTTGATGCCGCAACTTGAAGGTACGGAGAACCGTATTCAGGTAGCAAGGGCGGATTATGGCGAGATTGTGAAAAAATACAATTCAAAAATTAAATCTTTCCCAACTAATTTGATGGCGGGTATGTTTGGTTTCAAAGAGTATCCATATTTCAAATCTGACAGCAACGCTGTACCAAAAATAGAGTTTAATTTTAACTAAGCGGGGTAATAGATGCAACATTTCTTGAAGAGTTTTTTGGTAAGCTTAGGTGCGGCAGTATTAGTGGTGGCTGGGGGTAGTCAAGCGGTTTTGGCGGCTTTTCAGCCGCCAGCTGCGCCTAAAGATGGCTATGTATTAGACCAAACCGGAACTTTAAAGTCTGAAGAAATTAAAGAATTAAATCAGCAGCTAAATAAGTATCGAGAAGGTGGCAAGGCAGAGATTGGTGTTTTTATGCTCGGTCACCTAGACGATAGCTATATTGAGCAGGCTGCGCTTGAGACAGCGAGAGCTTGGGGGATCGGACAAAAGGGTAAAAATAATGGTGTTTTGCTTTTGATTATTAAGGACGATCGCAAGATGCGCTTTGAAGTGGGGAAAGGTTTAGAAGGCGAGTTAACTGATGCTTATACGAGCCGAATTATGTCGGATCGAATTGCTCCAGATTTTAAGAAGGGAAACTATTTTGCCGGCATTAAAGGTGGACTAGAAGGAATTGCTGAAGTTTTACAACTTAATGGTGCGGAAGAAAAACTTGAAACCTTGGATCCTAACAACGAAAATGACGGAGCAAAGGAACTATTTATAGTTTTTCTGATAATTTTAGCTATCGTAATTGTAGTGCTAGTAGTACGAAAAAAGACTAAATTTGCTGGTGGTAAAAGCCTATCAAGTTCGGCAGGTAGTAGCGCTGGAACGACTTCTACCACACAAGAATCGATAAACGATCGTGATGAATATGACGATTCGGATTATTCCTCTAACTCAGATTCATCTTCGGGTTTTAGTGGAGGTGGCGGTTTTGGCGGTGGCGGTGCCAACGGAAGCTGGTAATTAGATAATAAAATTAGCCCGAATATCGGGCTAATTTTTTGCTTTAAAACTTTAAAGTTTTTTGAGTTTGTTGGTGAGGTCGGAAGGAAGCAGGACTACGGTTTTTTGGGAAGGATCAGTGGAAATTTTCTCTAAAGTTTGAAGGGTGCGCACATTGAGACCACCGGGAGTTTTGGCAAGTAGGGCGGCAGCTTCAGCAACGGCAGAGGCAGCGGATTTTTCTCCTTCTGCAGAAATGATGGCGGCGCGACGTTCACGTTCGGCTTCGGCTTGTTTAGCCATAGCACGTTTCATATCGGCAGGTAGCTCAATATTTTGTAGTTTCACGCTCTCAATATCAATTCCCCATTTGTCGGTCAGAGCGACGACAATTTCTTTGATTTT
>CAUPNJ010000029.1:0-7498 GCA_963512515.1 uncultured Candidatus Saccharibacteria bacterium
GTGACGGTGACGCTGCCACTTGGTTACCAAAAAATAAAAAATTCCGCTGCCAATACGTTGCACGGCAAATTTCCGTCAAATTCAAATATCAACTCTGGGTCACTCAGGCTGAACACGACGCCATGGCCAGAATCTTAAAAGTCTGCCCCAAAGAACCAGCAGTTGGAATCTAAAATTTGCGTTTTGCTACGGATTGTGCGTTTTCGTCCTGATCAAAATCATCGACCGGCACCTCACCGATCAAATTTTCAATTAACATCCTCAGCGTAATTAGCCCCACTACCGCCCCCGCCTCATCGACCACCAAGCCAAAACCACTATCAGTCCGCAAAAACATCGCAAATGCCTCTTTCAAACCATAATCGGCCCCCACATAATGAATCTTAGGATCTAAATATTTAGACGCTCTTTCGGTATCCTTAATCTCCAGTCGATTCAACGAATCAGTCTGCAGTATCCCCACAATCCCACCATTTTTTCCCAGCACCGGAAAATGTGACAGACCCGATTTATATAATTTATCCAGCATTAGCGGTCCCAAAAAATCATTCTCATGCACAAAAGTGATGTTTTTACGCGGCAACATCACGCTTCGCACACTTTTTTCATCAAAGCTCATCGCCATTGCAATTAAATTTCTTTTGCGACTGGGCAAAACTTTTTTTGGCACTTTTTTCAGCAGCCAAGCCAAATCTTCTTCCGTTTCCGGCAAATAAATCTGCGGCGTTTCTTCTCTAGGTGTTTCGCGATATTTTTCTAATTTTTCGCATAAGCATCCAGCTGCTTTTTTTGCTTGTTGGTTTAGTTTTTGCCACATTGCCACTTTCACCTCCATTTTTCGCCCACCATCCTCATTTGTGCTATAGTATTCATTATACAGTAAAAGGAGTATTATGAAAAAAACTTGGATCATTATTGTTGCTATTTTCTTAACTTTTGGCGGACTTTTTGTCTGGGCCTTAAGTGAAAAAAATTCCCAATCAGCCAATTTTGATCAATTTGACACTAATTCTGTCATAGAAGGGAATCAATACAATGGTAATATCTCTGATCATGTCAAAGGCAACCCCAAGGCGCCAGTTTTAATTTTTGAATATGCCGATTATCAGTGTCCGGGTTGTTCCACCACCAATCCTCGACTAAATAAACTTCTGCAAGAATACGGCGACAAACTCGGTTTAGTATATCGCCATTTTTTGCTTAGTTATCACCAAAACGGTACTGCTGCTGCTTCAGCCTCTGAAGCTGCCGGTTTGCAAGGTTATTGGCAAGAATATGCGGACTTACTTTTCCGCAATCAATCCGCATGGGAAAACGCCTCTGCGTCGGATCGCACCGAAATTTTTGCGGATTATTTCAATAGTGTATCCAAAGGCAAAGGTGATGTCGCTAAATTCAAACAAGACATGTCCTCAAACGTTGTCAAACAAAAAATTGAATTTGATACTGGATTGGCCAAAAAAGCTCAAGTCAACGCCACTCCCACCATCATCATAGACAACAAGAAGGTTGATTTTTCTAAAGTCGCCAACGAGGAAGAGTTCCTCAATTTGATGCGCCAAAAAATTAACGCAGCGCTTAAAAAATAAACATTTCTACCCCTGTTACATTAAGTTTATGCTTGCATTAAATACTACTCTTTGCTAGAATATTTACCACTGTCCTAATTTCCATTGGTCGTCACAGGACAAGAAACATTAAGGAGCTAACAATAAGATATGCGTAGACTTAAGCGTCAACTTGCACGTAAAAAGTCGCAAATTCCTCCTGCCCCTTGGCAAGAGTTTATCGAAATCTAGTTCAACTAGACAAAACCCCCACTAAAACAGCGGGGGTTTTGCTTTTTATGTGAATTTGCAGGCTAGATAATCAAGGTGAAGATTAAGATTAAGCTACCCAAAATCACTCTATAATATCCAAACACCGGCAAAGCGTTACGACGCTTTAAGAAACTAAATAAGAATTTTAAAGCCAACAAGCCAACCACTAAAGCCACTACATTAGATAAGGTTAGCAAACCAAAATTTGCTGCTATATAAGCTCGTGAGCTACTAGATAGCACCGATTTTAGACAGACTCCCACCATAATTGGGATAGACGCCAAGAAAGAATATTCCGCTGCTGATTTAGAATTAAGGCCCATCATTCTGCCAGCTAAAATTGTTGAACCCGAACGAGATACTCCAGGAATTAAAGCCAACACCTGTGTCAAACCAATCACTAAAGCTCTCGATTTGGTCAATTTGGTCTCGTCTTTTAATTTGGTTTTGTGGGGTAATTTTTCCACAAAAATCATCGCAGCTCCAATTACCGCCATTGCTACCGCAATAGTATACATTGAAGAGAAAAACGGTAAACGTTCAATAAATTTTGACAGCAAAAAACCTAAAATTCCAGCCGGAATTGCCGTAATCAAAATATTTACAGCCAATCTATAATCTTTTTTTTGAAAAATATCTTGCAAAATCGCCAAAATCCTTTTTCGATAAAAAATCAAAAGCGCCAAAAGCGTGCCAATATTAATCATTTCCAAGAAAAGATGGAAATCTCCGCTTCTGTTTCCAATGATTTTCTCAACGATTTCTAGATGTCCAGAAGATGAAACTGGTATAAACTCGGTGATGCCTTGGGTAAAACCCAAAATAATTGATTCAAATATATTCATAAGAATCATTATATCATAACGCCAACCTTAAAGATATGATATAATATCTCTTAGTATGAGAACATTGACCGGTGAATTAACTAATAAATTATCCCAAACCGTTACCGTATCTGGATGGGTTAATTCTCGTCGTGACCACGGCGGTTTAATTTTTATTGACTTAAGAGATCAAGACGGAGTAGTTCAACTCGTTATTACGCCAGAAACCGCACCCGCTTTTGCGCTTGCCGAAACCTTACGTGATGAGTTTGTCATTTCTGCCACAGGCGTCTTGCGTGAGCGGGCACCAGAATTATTCAACCCCCACATCGCCACAGGTAAAATCGAGCTAGTCGTGAAAACGCTCAAACTTCTTAACAGTTCTGAACCACTACCAGTCAATACTCACGACGACGGAACCGAATCAAGCGAAGAATTGCGTCTCAAATATCGTTTTCTCGACTTACGTCGCCCCTCTATGCAATACACCCTCAAGCGTCGTGCTAAATTCTATCATTGCTTGCGCGAATATATGGAGGCTCAAGATTTTATCGAGGTTACCACTCCTATTTTGGCCAATTCTTCCCCCGAAGGTGCTCGTGATTTTTTGGTACCATCTCGTCTCAAACCAGGTTTATTCTATGCCTTGCCTCAAGCCCCCCAACAATTTAAGCAGCTTTTAATGGTTGGTGGAGTACCTCGTTATTATCAAATTGCTCCTTGCTTCCGCGATGAAGACCCTCGCGCGGATCGTCTTTATGGCGATTTCTATCAGCTCGATCTCGAAATGTCTTTTGTTGATGATGGCGAAGTGGTGCGTCAAACCACCGAGCCTTTAATTAAGCAACTAGTGACAGATTTTGCTGGCAAAAAGCTAAAATTTACCAAAATCCCTCGCATTCCATACCCAGTCGCCATGAATAAATACGGTACCGACAAACCCGATTTGCGTTTTGACATGGAGTTAGTCGATCTTACAGACGTTTTCAAAGACACTACTTTTAAAGTTTTCCAAACTCCTAGCGTCAAAGCTATTTGTGTCAAAAATGGCGCTTCACTTTCTCGCTCTCAGATAGATAATTTTACTAATTTAGCCAAAAAAGCCGGCGCTGGTGGTTTGGCTTATATTTTATACGAAAACGGTACCGCTAAAAGCCCCATCGCTAAATTCTTAACTTCCTCAGAACTTGAAATGGTCCAGCAGCGCACAAAAGCTACAGATGGCGATGCAGTCTTTTTTGGCGCAGACAGTTTAGAAAAAGTTAATAAAGTGCTGGGTCAGCTTCGTCTTGCCTTTGCCGAGCATTTTAATCTGCTAGACCCTGAAGAAGTCGCACTTTGTTGGGTGGTAGATTTTCCATTTTATGAATGGAACGACGGTGAAGAGAAGATAGATTTCGGTCATAACCCTTTTTCTATGCCCAAAGGTGGCATTAAGGCGCTTCAAGCCGCCAAAACTAAGGACGAAAAATTAGCCCTCATTGCCGACCAATACGATATGGTGATGAACGGTTGTGAAATTTGTTCAGGCGCCGTCAGAAACCACAACCCAGAAATTATGTATCAAGCTTTTGCTTCTTTGGGCTATAGCCAAGATTACGTATCCGAGCGTTTTGGTGGCATGTTAAATGCTTTCAAATTCGGCGCACCCCCTCATGCCGGTTGTGCTTTTGGCATCGATCGCATTTTCATGATTCTTAACAACAATAAAAATATCCGTGATATTATTGCCTTTCCCAAAAATGGTTCCGGTTTTGATCTTATGATGAACTCGCCTTCTCTCGTTGACGATGATCAGCTCACAGACGCTCATATTGCCATACTACCAGAGGACGATTAATGCCCGAATTGCCAGAAGTTGAAACAATCAGACGTGGTCTTGAAAAATTCATTTTAGGCCAAAAAATTATAGAAGTTCAGGTTTTTTCCGACAAATCTTTTGTTGGCCCCAGCGAATTGGTCACAGGTCAAAAAATTATCAAATTGCATCGTCGCGGCAAGGCTCTGCTTATTGATTTATCTAACCAAGTTTCTTTAATGATCCATTTGCGTATGACTGGACAGCTAATTTTTCGTCGTTTTGGTACCGAAAATGGCAAAAAATTGACAGAAATGATCGAATCTGGTCATTTTCACACTAAACTTGCCGATCAAACTAGCTTTGCTGGCGGTCACCCCACTAATAGTTTTTTCACCGATCTGCCTAACTCTCAAACCCGTGTTCAAATCAAACTCGAAACAGGCACATTGTTTTTTAACGATCAGCGCAAATTTGGTTTTATCAAAGTTTTAGCTACCGCCGAAATTGCACAAGACGCTTTTATCAAAAAATTAGCTAAAGAGCCCTGGCAATTAGACCCCACCGATTTTTATCGTGTCCTACAACGTCACCCCAGTGCTAACATTAAAGCTCTACTTCTAGATCAGTCCGTCGTTGCCGGCATCGGCAATATTTATGCCGACGAGGCTTTGTTTGACGCCGCCATTGACCCGCGCTCTCGCGCCGCCGCCCTCAGCCAAGAACAATCTAAAAAACTTTTATCAAGCGCTTGTAAAGTCATGGACGCCTCGATTGATTCGGGCGGCTCTACCATGGCTACTTACGTACGTGCCGACGGCACCAAAGGCAATTATTTAGAAAAATTTGCCCAAGTTTTTCGCCGTGAAAATTTGCCCTGTCGACGTTGTGGCGATACGATTATTAAAATTCGTGTAGCTGGTCGCGGCACTCATCTTTGTCCAAATTGCCAAAAATTAATCACAGAAGCAAAAAATGATTAAGTTATTTTACGGCACCGATCGCATCAAAACAGAGCAAGCCATTAAACATTACTTTTTAAATTCAGATTATGAATCCGTTGACGGCTCACAACTGTCTTTTAGTGATTTGCCAGATCTGTTTTTTGGTACCACTTTGTTTAACGATCAACGCAAAATTCTCATTAAAAATTTTACCGAAAACAAAGAACTGCTCAATCAGCTAAAAAATCAAGCCGATTTAGATCAGCAAATTTCTAAATTTCTTGAAACTGAACACAAAATAGCAGTTTGGGAACCCAAGATTGATAAACGTTCAAGCCTGTACAAATTTTTGTCTAAACACCCAAACTTTAGTCTGCAAGAAATTAGTCTACCAGCAGTCGATCGAGGGCAAGCTTTTGCGATTTTTGATTTAGCCCTCCGTGATGGCCCGCGCGCAGTCGAACTTTTATCTGAGCTTGAAACTGATGGTGATCCCCAAATGATTGTGGGAGCTTGGAGCTGGAAAGCTATCGATAATCTTAAACATCACCAAGGTCCCAAAGAAAAGAGAGTGCTTCATGCACTCTCCGATCTTGATTTAAAGCTAAAAACTTGTTCTATTTCGCCTTGGTTGCTTTTGCGCTCTTTTTTGCTGGAGCTTTCTCAGCTTTAGTTTTCTCTGTTTTGGCTTTTGTGATTTTCTTGGCAGCTGGTTCAGCTTTTTTTGCGGCCGGTTTGCTGGTCTTGACATCTTTTTTCGCAAAAGTAACTTTATTTTGCTTTGCGATTTTTACCAAAGCCGCTTTTCTTCTAGATGCAGTATTCTTTTTAATCAAACCTTTTTTCGCTGCTTTATCATATTCTGACTGCGCTTTTGATAAATTTTGTGCAGTTGGATTATTCTTGAAATTTTTCAAAGCAAGCTTAATAAATTTTTTAATTTGTTGATTGTTTAGAGTGCGCTTAGTTGCTTGGCGGGCAGCCTTTTTGGCAGATTTAATAATCGGCATTAGTTTTCCTGTAGCTTAATAATATTATTTTTCAAAATTATACACCGTTTTTTCGAAAAAGTAAATACTTTAATAGATGAGAAGCACTAAAACCCACATTAATCACTAAGACTCTTGTCAAAACATAAACCTTATGATATTGTGAAATCGTAAGTAAGGTCAAAACAAAAATGCCTCCCCAAACAAACCCCAATGATAAACAACCGGTTGCCGATGCTAAAGATTTTTCCAAAATCGCAGCACAAGTGGCTGAAAAAATTAGTTCAGCCGAAAATATTTTGGTAGCGTTATCACAAGATCCTTCTATTGACGAAATTTCTGCCGCCCTTGCTACCACTCTTCTGCTGGACGGAATGGGGAAGCATGTTACTGCTATCTATTCTGGAACTACTCCGAATATTTTGGCGTTTTTAAAACCAGAAGAAACTTTTGAAAAAGACACAAATAGTTTGCAAGATTTCATTATTGCCCTAAATAAAAATAAGGCCGATCATCTGCGTTACAATATTGAAGGCGACTACGTCAAAGTCTACATCACCCCTTATCGTACTGACTTGTCAGAAAAAGATTTGGAGTTTTCTCGAGGTGATTTTAACGTAAATCTCGTCATTGCCTTTGATGTACAGTCCGGGGCAGATCTTGACGGTGCTCTCACCGAATACGGACGCATCATGCACGACGCTACCGCCATCAACATTTCAACTGAGCACTCTGGACGCTTTGCGGAACTAGAGTGGTATGAACCTAGCGCTTCCTCGGTCTGTGAATTAATTTCTATTTTAGCCGAACAACTCAAAGTCGAAACGCTTTCTTCAGAAGTGGCAACTGCTTTGCTTACCGGCATTGTCGCTGCAACTGACCGTTTTTCTAATCAGCACACTTCCCCAAATGCCATGTCTATCGCCGCTAAATTGATGGCAGCTGGCGCTGATCAGCAACTAATCTCCGCTAAAATTCTAGACCAAGCTAAGACTCCAGAAATTAGTACCGTTCCACCAGAAGAAACAAAGAATCAGCCAAGTGAAGGCAAAATAGATATAAATCACGCTCCTCTTGATGTTAAACCTGTCGATATGACGCCCGCTCCTACCTCGCCAACTCC
>CAUPNJ010000030.1:0-7116 GCA_963512515.1 uncultured Candidatus Saccharibacteria bacterium
TAACTCTTTCTGGCCCACCGCTTTGTCCGGTGTCTTTAGTTTCGGCGACCCGGCCATCACGTTTTAACCGTGCCAAAGTTGAATAGATTTGCCCAGAAAGAATTGGTTTTTGTTGAGCAAAAAACTTATCGTAGAGTTTTTTGAGCTCATAGCCGTAATTCGGCTCAGCTTCTAAAAAACCTAGAAGGGCATATTGGGTTTCCATATTTTTAACTATACACTCAGTGTATAGTTAAAGTCAAGTGGAATTTATTAACTAAATTCCTGCAAGCTTAAGAGTCATTTCAGACGGAATTTTGCACTGAAGAACGAAATCAATCTTTTTGTAGTATAATTTATGTTATGGTTACCGAAATAACAACTTTTTTGGCAGTTATCTTATGAGTGAATTCTTGCGCAATAATTAAGAATCGTTTGAAAATGAGCAAGAGTACGATGATTACGATAATTATTATGACGATGACGACGATTATTACAGCGAATGCGAGGAACGACATTATGGTGAGGAGCGTGTTAATTTCGATGAAGACAAATTAACTCTACAGGAGATCTTTTTACCAGCGGAAATCTTAGAGCGTTATTCTTTTCTTGGTGAACTACCGCACGGCGTTGCCGTCATGGGCGGGGTAGCTCGTAGTATAGCAAGGGAAATCATAACCGGCGAACGTGAACCCATTCGTGATATTGATCTTGTAAATATTACTGACGAAGAGGGCAATAGCGAGGTTGATTATGATACTCTGAACGCCCTCTTACGTAAGTTTATGCCGGATGATTATGCTTTCGGCCATGGCGTGGAGAATGATACCCTAGATCACTATTTTAAAACTCGCGATTTTACAATTAACCAAAGCTTAATTAAAGATGGCAAACTCATCATTAGTGATTTCGCTTATAACGACTTCCAAGAGAATATTATTCGCCCTACCTATTTTGAACATCCTTATGATGGTGACGACATACGTAACCGGTTATTTCTTAAGGCTTTAATGATGAGGAGTGTATTATCGCAATTTTCTAATTCCATCCCTCTCATTGAAGATATGGAGCGTCCGGATTATGTCGGTTCTTTTGACACGGCTCTATTTCTAAATAAAGCTATGAGTCGCGGCGCCAAGACAGCTCGCGCATTTACGAAAAATCTTGTAGATTGGAATATTATTTCTGATGATTACGCCGGTCGTCCAATCGCCCTTGCTAAGGAGTTACTAAAAAATGTTTATGCATTTGAATTTCGCCCATCTACTGACAAGCGATTTCGAGATATTCAGGAATGCAGAGATATGGATGGGTTCTTTGTTCCGCCAACCTTACGTTACCACGCCTCGGATCCAACAATTCGTCGTGCCATTGCTGAATATGAGGATAGCTCAGGTCAGTTTATCGACAGCGAAGAAGAGCGGGTTTCTGGTTATTACACTCAAGCTGAATATGACGATATCAACCGCTCATCTATCTATGGCAATGATTAGTGTGAATGATCGAATATCGCAGATAAAAACCTACATTAGTAAAGTCAAAGACTTGATGGATGCAATGAGAAGATTTTAGTCGGTACACTCAAATAGAACAGTATTGGCACGCATTTTTTCAAGTAAAGAATCGTCTTTAATTGGAACCTCGTTTTGAAGAACAAATTCAAGCCCATCATTCTCAAATTTCAATAAATGCGGGAAAACGTCAAATTCGTAATCGCCAAGGTAATCTGTAGCGACTAGAATATACTTTTTGTTTTTACATTCAAAAAGATAAATCCAAGTATCAGGCCCGACTTCATAATGGTTGATCTCGGTAGAATCTTCAAGACCATATGCGGACATTACTTCTTTTCGTTCTTCTTTTGGTAAAAACATATTCTTATTGTACTAAAATAGTGCATAATTACTATTATGAATAAAGTAAATATATTACTCACAGAAGCTAACGGCAATCTCTCAGACAAGAGAGAGATGATAAAAATTGCTGTTAAAACAGCCGAGAAATATGTTTTTCCAAAATTAAAGATAGACTGGGATATCGATGTCTTAGTCACTAATCGAATCCCAATGATTATACCTGAAAATGGCGCCGGTGGATACACTTTTTCGGCTGATTTTATCCGTATCAATATTGACGATGAAAAAGCTACTGAAAATTTAATTTCCGAAAATGTTGTACATGAGCTTTGTCATGCGGCTCGCTGGGGCAAAAATGATGAATGGACAAAATCTCTTTTCGACGGATTATTATTCGAGGGGCTCGCCTGTGTGCTTGAAGACGAGTTTGCAAACAACAATCTTGAAAAAACTTTATTCATCAAAACTATCCTTGAGCGATCTGACGAAGAAAATGAAAAAATTCTAGCAGTGGTTCGCGATAAACTATACTCTAATGAATATAATTACGATGAGATGTTCTTTAATGGCAACGATAAGTTACCACGTTGGTCTGGTTATTCTCTAGGTTATTATCTTGTCAAGAAATACCTTAAGAAAACTAATAAAAGAATCGAAGATGCGTTTGCTGATAAATACGCAGATTTTAGAACTGGATTAGCATTATTTCTGATGGATTCTCCGCTCCGCCAAACTTAGGTTATTATAAAGGATAGATATGATACGATTACCCAAAAAATGCGACAAACGAAGAACGAATAATTGAATGGCATAAAATAGCTGAAATTACAGATGCTGATTTCGGATTTTCTACTCCAAAAGAAAAAACCGGCAACACTAGATTCTGTGTTAGGGTCATACTGTCAAATGATAAAAATGAGATTTGCGTTATTAGATCGGAAAAATATGATTATATGCAAATACCCGGTGGTGGCATTGACGATGGGGAAAATATAACCGAGGCCTTGCGTCGAGAAACCGAAGAAGAAACCGGATTCTTGATCAAAAATATAAAACCGATTGGGTATACGCTGGAGAGACGTGAGGATATTCGTAATGGCTATGACTGGGATCAAACTATTTCGTTTGTATTTACTGCCCTGCCAGAAGAAGAAGTTGGCACTAAATATACGGAAGATGAAGCAGCCGAGGGTTTCAGGCCGATTTGGATTAAGCTAGAAGATTTTATTGTCAAACAAGAGAGTAATGAGGGCGAAATAGAGAGTTATAGTGAATGCTTTTCAAATAAACGCGACTTAGAAATTGGGAAATATATTTATAATATGTGGGCTTAATCAGCGTGATTATACCAGAGAAGTCCTCTCATCATTCTATCTGGAGCCTCGAACCGGGTTTGAACCGGTGACCTCATCCTTACCATGGATGCGCTCTACCAACTGAGCTATCGAGGCAGTGGTGCTGGAGGTAGGACTCGAACCTACGAAGGCCGAAGCCGGGAGATTTACAGTCTCCTGTCATTGCCACTAGACGACTCCAGCAAGTCATCAGGCATAATACCTAGCGAGATTATATCAAATCTTGCGCCAACTGACAACTTTTGTTATGATATTTTTACACCGCAATAAAAAGCGTAAAAACGCCGCGTTAGCTCAGTTAGTAGAGCAGCCGCCTTGTAAGCGGCAGGTCGTCGGGGCAGAGCCGACACGCGGCTCCACGAGAAGAAAGAAAATCGAGTGTTTGCACTCGTATTTTGTTTCGACGAGTGGGCGCTTGTGCAAAGTACACGCGGCTCCACAAATAAAAGTTTACAAATCCCTGAAAATATAGTAATATAGGAATATTATGGCAAAGAAAAGTAACACTAAGCGCAAACTCGTTGGTCTCGTCTCTGAAGAATCCGGCGTTCGTCAGTACTACACCAAGAAAAATACGATGAATACGCCAGATAAACTCAGTTTACGCAAATACGACCCTGTTCTTCGCAAACACGTTGTTTTTACTGAAACCAAGAAAAACCTCGGCCGCAACGAAGTAAAAGAGAAGAAGCGTTAAACATCTTCAATCGCAAAAACAACCACCAAAAGTGGTTGTTTTTTATCAGCTCATCCCAAATATGTTATAATGAGAAAGTTAGGGGCGTAGTACAACGGCTAGTATAGCGGTCTCCAAAACCGTAGATGGGAGTTCGATTCTCTCCGCCCCTGCCATTTAAATAAGATTTTTTGACAAGTGAACAGTTCAATTCAAAATCTAATTACAATCTTCAAAAAAGTTGATAAGTTTTGGCTAATTACTTGGCTATTTATTTTTTCTAGCTTCACTTTGCTCGATATGATTCACCCAAATTTTTGGGGAACTACTATTATCAAATATACCGGCATCCTGATCAACGTCCTCTACGCTTACCAAAAATTCCGTAAAGACCACCTTCTCCAAATCGCCCTCCTTTTTACTCTTCTAGCCGACACTATTCTTGTACTCGATCACACTTCACCCGCTGGCGTTTTTACTTTTTGTCTCGCACAGTTTTTCCACATTTCCCGTCTCGCTAAAACTAGCCCCGCTTTTTTCGGTGGCGCGCTTTTTTTTATTTTTACCACCTTCGCTCTTGGCACAATCAATAACATCCCCATCATGTTCACCCTGGGTTTTATTTATGCTACTTTTTTATCTGCAAATCTAGCCCTTTCAGCTCGGCTTTTTTTTAGAACTCAAAAATCCAAATCAGTCCTACATACCCGTTCAGCTTATGCTTTGTACGGTTTCATCTTGTTTGCTTGTTGCGATTCCTGCGTCGCCGTCTCCTATCTTTCGTATACCCACGTCCTTCCTTTTCTATTTTACGCCCCAGCCAATTATTTTGCTTGGATTTTTTACTATCCGTCTCAATTACTAGTCTCCAATAGCTCGCTTTTGCCCAATCGTAACCAAAATTGACACTAGTCAAAAAAGCGTGTTATACTGAAATTATTATGGAAGGTAAAAAGAAGACTAATCCACGTGCTATCTTAGTATTTGGCGCTCCAGGTAGTGGCAAAACTGTGTTCTGCAAAAACTTCTCCAAACGTTTTAAAGCTCCCTACTACAATCTAGACGAATTACGTGATCAGTTTGATTTTTCTCAAACACAAATTACAGTTTTAATTAAAGCTATTCTCAAAACCAAACAAAACATCATCATTGAAGGTGGACTCGACACTGAAGCTAGTCGCAAAACTCTTTATAAAATCTGCAAAGCCTCTAACTACGATTCATCTTTAATTTGGATTCAAACAGATGTCAATACGATTAAATCTCGTCTCAAAATGCGTCTTAAATCTGCCAGTAAAGCTAAAGAAGATTACGAATCGCGCGTTCGTGAAATGGAAGCTCCTTCCGACTCAGAAAAGCCCATTATTTTGTCCGGCAAACACACTTTTGAGTCTCAACTTTCGCAAGTCTTGTCACAATTAGCCTAAGCCATGATCTATCAAGATGCAGAATTTGGTGAAATTATAGTTCGCCGCAATCGCCTCTCTCGTTATGTACGTTTTTCAATCGCAACTTCTGGACGCTTGCAGATGTCCATACCGTACAACACCCCTCAAAAAACGCTAAAATTTCTCGTCAATCAACAGCGTTCAAATATTCGCAAAAATCTTCCCCTCAAAGACCCCGCATCTCAACGAGCCCGCGACACTAAAAAGAAACTATTATCTAAAAAAGCCAAAGCTTATCTGCCTTATCGCGTAGACTATTTTGCCAATCTCTATCATTATAGTTATCAAAAACTGCGTTTTTCTCACGCCAACACACGCTGGGGCAGCTGCTCTTCAAATCGAACTATTTCTCTTAACATCGGCCTTATGCAGTTGCCAAAAGAGTTACAAGACTATGTCATTCTTCATGAGCTTGCTCATTTAAATCATATGGACCATTCTGCTAATTTTTGGGCTGAGGTCGAAAAACACGATCCAAACTATCGCCTTCACCGTCAACAACTCAAAAAATTTAGCCCCGGCGTTTGATCGAAACCAAATCGTTTATGCTATAATTGAATTATTCATGAAAATTGGGTCATCAAAATTAGTTAGTAACCAACATTTTTATAATCTGCTATCACTTAGCTTATTTTTCTTCGCTATCGTATGTTGTGTTGCCATTAGCTTTAAACAATTTGGAGCCAACGCCAAAGATCTACCCACACTTCAAATTCCGGCTCTTGCCTTAAGTAGCCCAGTGCAAACTTCTACAGTCAAAAATCGTACCCTAGAAGTACCAGATCATATTGTCGGCTCTTACTCGATTTACCCTAACCAAACCCTTTTAATCGGTCATTCTTCCGACATATTTCAAAATTTATCCAAAATCAAAATAAACAATCAAATTAAATTTAAACATATAAATTATAGCGTCACTGACATCAAACTTGTCCCCAAATCAAAAATTAGTATGAAAAAACTACTCACTCCAACCAAAACAGAAACTAGTTCAAGCACTCTAATTTTAATGACTTGCGCTGGGCAACCTCTCGCAGGTGATGATTATACTCATCGTCTCATCGTCACCGCTAGACAAATTTAAATTAATTTTCTGGCTTCAATTTAATAGCAAAACCGCCACCAGGAGCCATCCATAAATCAAGCGTATCTGATTTAAGCACTTTACGCGTCTCCACTACCATATCTAACTGATTGTCTTTGTAGTGAGCAGTATCGCCATCACGATAGATTCTCGCCAAATATTCACCTGAACCCAGAAAATCCAAATTCAATCTAACTCTGTGTCCTTCTTCATTGGTCACCCCACCTATATACCAATTATCACTCTCATAATCTTTACGCGCCACCACATAATATTCACCGATTTTGCCTAGCAAAGGCACAGTGTACTCCCAACTAACCGGCACATCGTGGATAAAATCATAGGCAGCCTGCATTCCCTCATAAAACCGCGGTCGATCCGCCGCCATTTGCATACCAGAAAAAATCGTCACATAATAAGCTAATTGTCTAGCCAAAGTCGAGGCAACTTTTTTGGCTGCATTTGTTATATCAAAAATTCCCGCAGTATAATCCATCCCTCCAGCCAATAATCTCGTAAACGGCAAAATACAGGCATGCGAGGGTGATAAAGCTCCGCCTTCATATTCTTGTCCTCTTGCTCCCTCTCGTGTCAAAAGATTTGGCCACGTCCGCTCAATCCCAGTACCCTTGATTGGCTCGTGTACGTTTAGCATAATTTTATGCTTTGCGGCCAATTCTAAGGCTTTTTGATAGTGTCTAACTCCCAGCTGTGAATG
>CAUPNJ010000031.1:0-7081 GCA_963512515.1 uncultured Candidatus Saccharibacteria bacterium
CCTTACGGTCACAGTGCTTTTTGATCATCTCATCACCGCCTTTCAACGGGCTACTATTGACAAAGTTTAAGTTTTGTAGTATAATCAAAGTATGTAATTGTAGATTACATTATAGATGATAGTTCTTTTAAAAAATGTATTTTCATAGGGGGTTAGAATTATGAAAAAGAAAAAAATGAAGTTAACGGTGATATTTTTAGCCGTAACTTTACTAGTAGTTGGAGTTTTGTCCGGTTGTTCAAAAGAGGAAGAGTTTGAGGAAGACTCTCCTTCAGAAGAAGTTGAACAGCAGATCGATCCATACGATCTGTTCAAAAAACACTGGAAAGAAAACGGCCAGTTCAAGTGGGGAGCAGATAACCACTTTGAATTGGAGGCTTATCTAAAAGCCTGCGGTTTCAAGAATGTCGCAACCGTTTCCGACGGTAGCACATTTGATGAAATTGCCGTAGTCGGTTGCATTAACGGTTGGAGATTAGAAATTCCTCTAAACTCCAGTAACGGAAATTATTCCGACATCAAACTTACTGGTGATAAAGGTAAAGAGGCGTTCTGCGCCCAGATAGGAAGTAAGAACATCAATAATCTTATTTCTAACTGGGACCAAGAAGGCTACTTCGTTACCGTAAATGGGAACGGCGACAAAGTTCATCAAGGGCAATTAAAGATTCTGCCTTATATTGTCGATAAGTTGATGAACAGTAAGTATGAAGGTAATACTCCGTTCACCGACGAAGACCTGCCGGAGGATGCTGAGCAACGACTCACTCCTCCAAGCTACTAAACAAAAAGCCGCCATTTTGGCGGCTTGTTTATTTTAAATAGAAAAATGTGTTATAATAATCAGGCACGGGTCAGTAGCTCAGTTGGTTAGAGCACCTGCCTCTTAAGCAGGGTGTCGAGGGTTCGAGCCCCTCCTGACCCACCAGATTCTCGCGTCCGTTTTCGACCGTTGCTTCGCTACAAAATTTATGTTAAAATTGACAACTCATATGGGTAAAGAAAAATCAAACAACCTAGTTTTCTGTACTCTGCGCTATTTTTGGCGAGAGTTATTAAGGCACAAGTGGCTAGCTCTTGGGGCGATTATTTTGACCCCAGTTATTGTTTTTGTTCGTGGTGTGCTCGGGCCCTTGGTTTTTGCCGATATTATTGGACAGATCTCTGGCGGACTTCCTAAAGACCAAATCGTGCCAACTTTGCTACCAAAAGCTTTGCTCTATCTTGCAGTTTTTATATTTAGTAGTTTAGTTCTGGATAAATTACGGCTCTATTGGTCTTGGAAATTAGATTTACTTGCCACTTATGATTTGTCCGACCTAACTTTCAACACTCTCAGTTCGCAGTCCATGCAGTTTCACAACGATCATTTTTCCGGCTCGCTAGTTTCACAAGCTGGCAAATTTGTACGTTCGTTTGAAAACTTTTTCGATCTGATAATTTGGGAAATCCTAAGTCTAGTCAGCTACCTCACCTTCATCACGATCGTCCTGTGTCAAATTGCTCCGTTTGTAGCGGTTGCTCTTTTACTATTAGTGGCGGTTTATACCATAATCGCTGGTTTGGTTTTTCGCAAAGTTTCAGCCCTAAATAGCCAAGAAGCTAAGGCGCAAATTCGTCAAACCGGTCAACTTTCTGACATTATTTCAAACATTTTGTCGGTCAAAGCTTATGCACACGAAAAATACGAACGCAAACGCTATAGTAAGTTCCGCACATCCACTTATAATGCTGGACGCGAGCTAATGTCAGCCACCGTCCTAAGAGACGTCGCTTTTAGTCTTATCAATATCAGTATTGTGGCGACTCTTCTTGCGGTTCTGATCTTTGGCCCCAGCGTTTTCAATATACCCGTTGCTACTTTAGTCATTGTGATTGGCTATACTCAGCAACTTCTACCTAGTCTGTGGAGCATTAGTCGTATCTTTCGTGAATCCAACCGTATTTTTGGCGACGCCCAAGCTATGACCAAAATTCTAGACACTGCCGATACGGTTGTCGATATCAAAAAAGCTAAAAATTTTAAAATTCAGCGTGGTGAAGTAGTTTTTGATCAGGTTGAATTTAGGCACAGTGATGCTAAAAATCAAATTTTTAAGAATTTCTCTCTAAAGATCCAACCTGGTGAAAGTGTTGGCGTGGTGGGCGTCAGCGGTTCTGGTAAAACTACTCTCACCAAACTATTGTTGCGCTTTTCTGATATCGATAGCGGCAAGATTATGATCGACGGGCAAGATATTCAACAGGTTGCTCAAGCTAGTTTGCGCAAAAGCATTGCCTACGTTCCGCAAGAGGCTTCGCTGTTTCATCGTAGTATTGCGGAAAATATCGCTTATGCCAAACCGCATGCTTCATCTGCAGAAATTGAACGTGCTGCCAAATTGGCTAACGCCCACAATTTTATTAAAAGTTTGCCCGAAGGTTACGACACCATGGTTGGTGAGCGTGGCACGAAGTTGTCTGGCGGGCAGCGTCAGCGTATTGCTATTGCTCGTGCCATTCTAAAAGATGCTCCGATTTTGGTTCTAGACGAGGCCACTTCGGCTCTAGATTCCGAATCCGAAACTTTGATTCAAGACGCCCTTACTAAGCTAATGAAAAATCGCACCAGTATCGTGATCGCCCATCGTCTATCAACGGTTGCCAATCTAGATCGTATCGTAGTGTTAAAAAACGGCAAAATTGTTGAGCAGGGAACACATGAAGAATTACTAAGACAAGAGAATGGTGCCTATAAAAAGCTTTGGTCCAAACAATCAGGGGCTTTTATTGAAGAAAAAAATAATCGCTAACCAGCGATTATCTATGGTACACCCGGAGGGATTCGAACCCCCGACCCTCTGTTCCGAAGACAGATGCTCTAATCCACTGAGCTACGGGTGCAAGTGAGGAGAAAAAGAAAAAACTAGTTTTTTCTTTTTCGACGAACGCAGCAACCGAAGACCGAAGGTCTACGGGTGCAAGTGTTTTCGACGAACGCAGCAACCGAAGACCGAAGGTCCACGAGTGCAAGTGTTATTATAGCATATTTTTATCAAAAAAGACCGGCGAACCGGTCTTTTAAGTTTTAAGCTTCGACTTTTTCAGCTTCTTTTGCTGGCTCTGTCTTGACTTCTTCAGTTTTAACTTCGGTCTTTTCTTCGGCTGGTGCTGGAGCACTCACGTCGTTGACGGCCGCGCGGTCAAAATCGCGACTAGCGAGACGTGCAGACTTACCAGAACGCTCACGTAGGTAAGACAGATAGTTGCGGCGAACCTTGGCGCGCTTCGTAACCTCAATCTTCTCAACTAGCGGACTGTGAATCAAGAAAGATTTTTCAACTCCTACTCCAGATGCAATCTTGCGCACCGTGATACGGGCAGTGTGAGAATTTTTGCGATCAGTGCGAATTACTACACCTTCAAACACCTGCAAGCGGAATTTGCTGCCTTCTTTAATTTTTTGCGTTACTTTAACGGTGTCGCCAGAGCGTACATCAACCACAGCTGGTTTTTTCTGGGCATCACCAATTTTTTTCAAGATAGAAAAACTCATAAATTACCTTTTTTATTACAAATTTCTATTATTTTAACACAAGTTACAGAAAAATAAAAGCCCTAAGCGCTAAAATCCTCAATTTTAACAGATTAAATAACCCTTGCGACTTCATCTAAGGTTGTGTCACCGCGCAGTGCCGCCAACACGCCCTTTTGCTCCAAAGTCAACATACCGCCTTTTTTCGCCGCCGCCTCAATCGCATCGGTATTTACATCCTCCACATCACCTCTGATAAATTTCTGCACCGACTCGTCCACGCTCAGTTGCTCCATAATTGCCATCCTACCCTTGTAACCAAAAGGATCGGATTCACCCGCTGGCACCGGCTTCCATAATTTGAAATTATCAAGATCAATTCCATTTAATTTCTCCACCGGCACCCCTTCCAGCACTCGTTTGACGTAGTTTTTGGTCGCCTGATCTGGCTCATAGGCTTGTTTCGATTCAGACAACTTACGCACCAACCTCTGTGCAATCACCAAACGAATCGAACTAGAGAAAATCGGATTCGTACCAATCAAATCTATCATGCGCGAAAACGCCGCCGCCGTGGTATTGGCATGGAAAGAACTCAGCACTAAATGTCCAGTAATCGAAGCCTGAATGGCCGTACGTGCAGTATCACCATCACGAATCTCCCCCACCATCACCACATCTGGGTCTAGGCGCAGCACCGAACGCAAACCTTCCGCAAACGACCCACCACTCGTCGTGTCGATCGGAATTTGCGACGTACCCGTAATACCATACTCCACCGGATCTTCCAAAGTGATAATTTTGCGATCAGTCGTGTTAAGGGCATTAATCAAAGAATATAAAGTGGTAGATTTACCAGAACCGGTCGGACCCACCATCAGCACCAGACCGCGCGGATGCGACACCACCTGCTCCAGCTCGTCTCTTTCTTCTTGAGTTAGTCCCAAAAGATCCAAATTCAAAAGCGATTCATCAAAGTTGAACAAACGCAACACCGCATCTTGGCCGTACATGGTTGGAATTGTCTCCACACGGATATTGAGCAAATGACTAGATCCGTCTCTGTAGATTTCTTTTTGCATATGACCAGATTGCGGACTGCGCGCCGCCATCGATACGCTAGCTCGGCTCGACAGCTCGCCCATAAACACACGGTAACGATCACGATTAATGTTGGCCACTGGGTGTAAAATTCCGTCCACACGCATCCGAATTCGAATCGCATCACGCAAATTTTCAATATGAATGTCTGAAGCGCCCAGACTATCGGCCTGGTCTAACAAAAAATCAAAAACTTTGTCGGTCGGAACGCTATTTAGTGTCTGCGAAACACTTACAATCGTCTCAGAGTCGCCTTCGCCACCAATTTTAATATCATCATAATGCGTTTCTACCGGTGGGTCATGCCGCAACATAAAAACTTGATAAGCAGAATTTGAAACCAAATAAAAATCCGCCTTTTCGCCTTTTTCAGTGTAAGATTTTTGCAGTTCTTCAATTATTCGGCGTGGCGTCTGGCTAGTTACCGCAAACTGAAAATGTTCTCCACCGCCACCTTTTTGTAAAGGAATGATAAAATCACGATGCATTTGCGACTTATCCAATACCCCCATCGCCAGCGGCAAATCGCGTTCAAAAGTTCGAGTGTCGATATAAGGCAGACCTAAAATCGATGCCCGTTTAGAAGTAGCTTGCTCTTCATTTTCTCGTCTTCTTTGTTGGATTTCCTGCTCGTTCACATCTCAATTATAGCATAAGCGTTAAAAACAAGCATTTTTAATTGGTTATACTTGTTTTTATTTTTGTTTTTATAGTATGCTCACTACATGGCAATTTTGGGCATTGACGAAGTTGGACGTGGACCTTGGGCTGGACCTTTGGTGGTTGGAGTCTGCGTTCTACCTCAACCTTATCCAGATTGGTGCAACCAGCTTACCGATTCTAAAAAACTATCAGCTAGAAAACGACAAGAATTAAATCAACTAATTTTGGCCAAAGCTACCACCGCTACCGGTTGGGTTTCCAGTCAAGAGCTAGACAAAATCGGTCTAAGTTCCGCCCTAAAACTCGCCACTCGGCGCGCCATTCAGCAAATTTCACCTCAATCTTTTGACGAAGTTATTATCGATGGCACAGTCAATTTTTTGGCCGATACTGAATTTGCAAAGATTGTCACTACTCTCAAAAAAGCCGACTTAATGATCAAAGAAGTCTCCGCCGCTTCTATCGTTGCTAAAGTTGCACGTGATCAGTACATGATCAATTTAGCCAAAAAATATCCAAACTACGGTTTTGAAAATCACGTTGGTTACGGCACTGCAGCTCACAAAAAAGCTCTAGAATTATACGGTCCTTGTCCAGAACACCGCTTTTCCTTTCGTCCAATCAAGATTCTTAGTCCTAAACCAAAAGCGATCAACCCCTCATCTTCCACTGCGCTAGGTTCTCGGGCCGAAAATGTAGTTAAAGAATATTTGATATCGTCTGGCCACCAAATCATCGCCCAAAATTACAAAACTAAATTTTATGAAATCGACTTGATCAGCAGCAAAGGAAATCAAATTTTTTTCACCGAAGTCAAATATCGCAAAAATTCCACGCATGGTGTACCGTTAGAATTTATCACTCCTACCAAACACCAACAAATGCAGTTTGCTGCAGAGTGTTTTTTGAAATTTATGAGACAAAATGAAGCCCTAAAACCGTTTGCTAAATTCCAACCCGTTTTGGCAGCCGCAAGTGTGTCAGGAACAAATTTTCAATTAGAAAACTGGTTGGTTCTTGACTAGACGTTAAATCGAAATTCCACCACATCCCCCTCTTGCATCACATAATCTTTGCCCTCGGTTCGCATTAATCCCGCCTCTTTCACGGCTTTCTCCGAACTTAGTCTTGCCAAATCAGCAAATTTGCAAACTTGCGCCGCAATAAAACCGCGTTCAAAATCAGTGTGGATCACGCCGGCGGCTTGTGGTGCAGTATCACCTTGACGAATTGTCCAAGCCCGCACCTCTTTTTTGCCCGCCGTCAAAAACGACTGCAGCCCTAAAGTCTTATAAGCGGCTTTAACTAGCTCGCCCAAAGCATCTTCCTCCACTCCGTAACTCGCCAAAAATTCCATCTTATCCGCCGCGCTCATACCAGCCATTTCTTCTTCCAATTTTGCGTTTACAAAAACTGCCAAATTCGGCGCCACTAATTTTTTCAAACTATTTTTGCGCTCTTCATTAGTTAAATCTTCTTCCGCAACATTAAACATATAAATCACCGGCTTCTCAGTTAAATAGGGAATTAACTCATCGCTTGCGTCTTTTTTACGTTTCGCTGCTACTTTTTCGCGTGTTTCTAGGTCTGCTAGTTCTAGTTCGGTCTGAATAATTTCGATATCACGCTGGGCACTTTTTTCAATTTCATTTTTTTGCATTGTTGTGCCGTCGGCCCGTACGATGTCGTCGTTCACAAACGCCCGCACTACATGACAAATCACCTGACATTCTCGAATGTGTGCCAAAAATTTATTACCTAGACCCTCGCCCTTTGAAGCACCCGCCACTAGCCCAGCAATAT
>CAUPNJ010000032.1:0-6516 GCA_963512515.1 uncultured Candidatus Saccharibacteria bacterium
AGGATGCTGTAGGGATGCATAAAAATGTTTGTAGCGAGGATGAGTTAAGAGATGGATTGAGACGAATTTTGAAAATTGATAAAGAGTGTTTGGGGTGGAACTATTATGATTGGTTCTATAATTTTGATCGTCAGGCGGATTTGCCGGTAAATTTTGCTTATCAAATTGGAGAATGGTTAGTGGAAAAATACTGTGAGAAAAATCGAGTTTTGTCGCATCAGGTTTTGAATGTAAATAGTACAGATTTTTTAAAATTTGGAGAAAATTTATGCGCAAAGTGATTTTAGGCGATTTAAAGCACAATGAAAAGCTGATGGATAAAATAAATCAGGCTTTTAGTGAAGCCCAAGATCGAATTGAGGAGAAAGAAGGGCTATCTTTGGCGGACGATTTAATATTTTTTTCGCAACTAAAAACAGATTGGCCAGTGGGTTTAGAATATGGTAGGAATCGGGGTTATATTGAGTTTGTAGTTAGCCGCGAAAACGAGCCCGACATTAAAGTGTTAAGGGCGGGAATTTTGAAGGCGGTAGTGGAGCAAATCATTCAGCAAAAGAGGTCAGATGATTTTGATAGCAAGTTTTTATTTGACTTGTATCGTTTGGGTGTAGGGACATATTATGCGAATTTATTTGGCGTGGTTTGGGAAGCGGAAATTTCTGAAGAAAATTGGATGGGTTTAATAAAACAAGCGAATAGTGACATAAAACATACACAAGATAGTGGATATGATGAGGAATTTTGGTTTGAGGGGAGTGACGATAGACCGGATTTTGCAATTTGGTTTGTTGGAGAACGTGTGTTGCGAAAATTTAGCAAAAAGAGTTTGCGAGATCTGTTAAAAATTGAGGAAAAAGAGCTTCTAGGACTGTTTAGTAAAAGTTAAATAAGGAGCAATAAGGCTATCATCTGTCTTTAATGGTTTTTCAGTTGTGAATTGTATGCGTGAAAGCTCTTGATTTAATTTTTTAAAATCTTTGATTTCGAATGTGCAATGTATTTTTTTGGCTATTTCTTTTACGGCATTTTGAATTTCTACCTTCGAAAAGACCTGATTGGAAATAGCCTGTGAGAGGATATTAACGATTTTGCGATTATCAGTTGAAAATTCCCATGTGACGACATTTTTGTCTATGCTTATATCAAAATTGTAATTTTCTTGATCTAGGTGGTTTTTTACAATTTCCTGTTCAAATCGTTTACCAATAAGATACATATGCAAATGGGCGTAATTAGCGTAAGATGAATATGTATAAGCTTTCATGGTTTATGTAATACTATCACAGTAGAGATAAAGCAAGCAGACTAGTTGACATTTTTATAAAAAATGTTAATCTTGTGTAAGACCTATTTCCTATTGTGTTGTACGAAGAATGGAGGTGGTACATATGGCACGGCAGAAAGGTCTGAATAAAAACAGGAATCATCACGACAATCTATAACGCCCCTAAAATATAGGGGCTTTTTATAGGTTAGTCGTTTGCGAGAGCGGTGCGGACGCTGGAGAGGCGAGTGAGGGTGGTTTCGCGGCCTAGTACGTGGAGCGTGAGATGAAGGGCAGGGCTGAAGGGGGCGAAAGAGACGGCAATACGGATTAGACTGAAATACTCGGCAGGTTTTTTGCCAGAATCGACTAGCAGTTGATTTAGGGTGTCTTGAATTGTTCGCTCGTTCCAATCGTTAAGTTTGGTGAGGGATTGAATAGTTGCATCTAGCAATTCTAAAAGTTCTTGTTTTGAAAGTTTTTTGAGGAATTTATTGGTAGTGATTTGAGATATATCGATTTTGGGCTCATCAAAGAAATAGTCGGTCATGGTTTTGAGATCGGAAAGTGATTTAAGGCGGTCGTAAATAATAGATAACACTTGTTTTTTGTAACTTTCAGGGTGTTTTTGGCTGGTTTCTGGCCAAAAATCGGTCGTGCGAGGATAAAGAGCGTCAATTCCCTGTTCGCTCATGATTTTGCGAATCCATTGGCCGTTTTGCCAGAGGATTTTAGTTTCGTCAAAACGGGCGCCAGAATTTTGGATGCGAGAGATGGAAAATTTTTCAATCAGCTCGGATTTTGAATAAATTTCTTGTTCAGTGCCGTCGTTCCAGCCGAGACAGGCAAGATAATTTAAGAGAGCTTCTGGTAAAATTCCGATTTCGCGATACTCGGTGACAGATTTAGCGCCATCGCGTTTGCCGAGTTTTTTGTTGCCAGTAGGGGCGAGAATATGAGGTAGAGAAAGAAAACGAGGCGGCTTAATGTCTAGAGCCTCGTACAAAGCAAGGTAGTTGGGCATACTGGAAAGGAATTCGGCGCCACGAGCGATTAGGTCGACGCCCATTTCATAATCATCAACAATGTGAGCAAAATTATAAGTAGGCATGCCATCTTTTTTGATTAAGATAATATCGTCGCAGACTTCGGGGCCAGTTTCAAGATCACCCATGACTTCGTCGTGCCACTTTTGAGGTTTTGGCTCGGACTTAAAGCGGAGAGGTAGGCCGATTTTCCACTCGGGCGTAGTTTTAGGGCGGTGATTGCGATAAAGATAGGGGATTTTGGCGGCTTGGTCGGCTTTACGATAGGCGTCGATTTCTTCAGCGGAGGTAGGGTCGGCATAGGCGCGGCCGGATTCAATGAGCTTTTTGGCGTATTGATGGTAAATTTCATTGCGCTTAGATTGAAAATAAGGTGCGCTGGGGCCGCCCACGATAGGACCTTCATCCCAATCGAGTCCAAGCCACTTTAAAGTATCCATAATTAACTCAGTAGCGCCCTCCATAAAGCGGCTTTGGTCGGTATCTTCGATGCGCAAAATAAATTTGCCGCCAGTTTGCTTAGCGATCAGATAGGGGTAAATGGCACTGCGAACATTGCCGATATGCATATAACCAGTGGGACTGGGGGCAAAACGAGTTTTCATAGGTTAGATTATATCACAAATGCCAAACTTTAGTTTCTAAAGAGAAGTGATGATATCTTTGATTTGTTGTTTGGATAATAAATTGTCTTGATCGATTTTGAGATTAAACAAAAGTCCGCCATTGACCCAAGTTGCTTCGTTGTCGGTGAGATAAATCGTAATTCCCTGTTCGCGAATGATGGTGTAGTTTTCTCGCCATTCTGGTTTGACAAAATTATTAAGTAGAGCGGAACTGTCCCAAGATGATTTCTTTTGACTAATCTTAAAAGAGGCTTTGTTTTGGTTTTCGAAGTTTAAAACCACGGTTCCGTTTTGATCGGAAGAGGCGTTGGTGAGTTGAAAACCATTAGGTACAAAAGAAGGGTAGCTAGCTTCAATGCCAGTTTGCATGGCTGCAACTCGTACAGTGATGTCGGGAATATTGATTTTGACCAAAAAACCTAGTGCAAAAATACAGGCGGCAGAACAAGTGAGAGCGAAAAAGAGTTTTTTAACCCGACCAGTCTTTTTGACTTGGATTGTTTCGGAGAGCTTTGGGGTTTGAACAGATTCTAAAGCTTTAGCCACGGCTTGGTTTTTTAATTCTTGTGGAGAGAGTTTGGCTGGTTGGGCTTGACGACGAGCAATGGCGGCCTGGTAAGGATTTGGGCGAGCCGGAGCGATGGGAGATTTTTGGGTTTTTGTTGTAGACTTTACAACATTAGGGCGTGGAGTGGTTGTTTTAGCAGTTAGATTGGAATTTTGATTATGTTTTAGTTTATTTTTTAAGTAGTTCTGTTGGTTAATCTGGGCGGCTAAAGCCTGACGGCGTTTTAAGGCATCGGCTTGGCGTTTAGTGGCAGATTCGATTTTAGGTGAAACTGGTTGAGTTTTGGCAATACTGGACTGGTGTTTGATATTTTGGCGAGTGGCTTGATCGGACAAAGATTCAAAAGGAGCAGTGTAAACAGCTGGACGTTTGACGTAGTGGCGGTTAAGCGTGGAAGACTTCTGCAAAGTTCGATGGGCAACCTTGCTGTGAATGCTGCGCTGTTTAAGTTGAGACATACAATTTTTCCTCGCTTTTGTTTAACTAGATTATAGCTTAAGTTGCTATTAAAGCGCAAGAGCTTTCTTTTGAATTTAATAGAGTTTAGTAAAGAAATTTGATGATATGTTAATATATTATATATGGATGCGGAAAAACGCAGACGTAAAAAGATACTTAAAGTGATTGTCATGGATTGTTTGATGGCGGTCGCAATGATGGGGCTGGCTTTTTTGTTGTTGGCGGTAGTTTCGGGATGGCGGCTAAATAGCAAATTAAGTTTGGAACAAAATGGATTACTTAAGGTTAATTCCACTCCAGAAGGGGCGTCGGTGAAGATTGAGTCGGTGAGTAAGGCCAAAAAAACCCATACGCTTAAAAGCAGCGTGTCAGAAATGCTACCGGGCGGTAAATATAAGGTGAGTATAAGTAAAAGTGGATACGATACTTGGCATAAAATCGTTGCAGTGGAGCCTGGTTGGTTAACGGATTTGAATTATCCAAGATTATTTAAACAAGAAGATAAAACCGAACAATTGAAGCGAATTGAAAATGCTCGTTTGGTGAGTGTGTCGCCAGATAAAACGATAATATTATATCTGGAGGAGTCGAGTGGAAATTTGCGGAAATTTGATTTGAAGACTAGACAAGTCAGTAAGGAAAAAATAGGTTTGCCGTTTGAGATGAGTTTAGCTAAAGCGGAAATTTTACAAACAGTTTGGGACGATTCGAGAGAGCGAGTTTTGCTACAACTAAACTTTGGACAAAATAAAAAATGGGTCTTATTAAATTTGCAGAATAGCAAGAAAAGCGTGGACTTAACTAATCAGCTGTCGACGATTGATGAAGTGAGTTTTTTGGGAAAAACTGAGCAGCTAATAACCGTAGCTAACGGACGCTTATCTGTGGTGGATCTAACGGACAAAGCTCGCTCACCACAAGTTTTGGCTTCGCAGGTTAGCGCTTGGTCGGTTTTAGATAAGAAAATAGCTTATGCTTCTACTCCTAATCAAAAAGGTAAATGTAAGGTTAATTGGCTAGCTGGAACCAAGGCTAAACCTCAACTTATAACAAAAATAAAATGCGATAATTCGGTTAAACTGGGTTTGACCCAGTTTGGGGATGAAAATTTAGTTTTGATCGCTTCAAACCGAGCAGCGCAGGTTTATGGAGTGTCTAATTTTGCGATTTATGATGTCGGGGCGAATCAAATTAAGAAAAAAGCTCATTTTGCTTTGAAGCGAAAAGTTACGGACCAAGCAAAAGTTTTGACTAAGAAACGTTTTGTGGCTTTGCAAGACGGAGAGCAGATGGCGGTGTTTGATGCTAGTTTGATGCAGTGTTATCAGTACAATGCGGCTTTGGGTGTAAGGTGGCTGGATGACTACTTGCTTTATAAAACTGAGGGCGAAAAACTTAAAGTGTGGGATTTTGATGGTTCTAATCGTAAAAATTTGAAGCTTGGTAAGTCTAAAAAAATAGCTGAGGCGTGGATATGGGAGGGTGACACTTGGTTATATGGTGTGGAGATAAGTGGCCACAATTTGAATTTGAATCGAAGAAAAATTAATTAATGGTTGCCAGTTAGCCAGTTCCAAATTTTTTCAAAGAAAGATTTTTCGTTGGCAGGCAGAGTGACCTGTGATTTCTGCGTACTGCTTTTAGGTGCAGTAGCAGTGGCGGGAGCTGGATCGATCTGGTCAGCAGTAACCAATAGGCGATAACGAGAAGTACCGAGCGGCGTGCAGGTGATAAGAGTGAGAATTGGTTTGTTGTTTTCGCGAACCAGCGCATTAACATTGGATGGTTCCACAGTTTCTTTTTTACGCACTGAGTAAGTATAGCGCTTGGATTGGTAATTGACATAGATAAGATCGTTTTCGTTTAATCGCTCTAATCCAGAAAATATGAATTTATACTGGTTATTACTATAAATGTCACCAGCAGAATGGCCGGTAATAACGAGATTGCCTTTTTCGCCCGGCAAGGCGCTAGCACCAGGAATTTTAAAATGAGCAACTCCATAATTCATGGCATTCATTACGGTTTGAGTATCGTTGCTAATATTAAAATTAACCGGTACGTCAACGTTTAGTTTTGGAATGATGAGTCTGGGATCTTTGGTGGGGGCTTTGGCAGTAGTTGGATTGATGGCGGTAATGCCTGTATCCTTGGTGCTGGCTGGAGCAACATAGGCGATAATGGGGGCAAAAATAGTGCGATTATATTGGAGGAACAAAATTAACAACATAACAGTTAGCCCGGCCAAAATTGGTATAAGTTTGCGACTTTTTTTACGGAATTTAAATTTAGAATGAGCCTTTTGTTGAATGTTGGATTTTAGAGAAGTTTCGATTTCGGCAGGTGATAATTTTGGTAAGGCAGGAGTTTGGGGCTTTGTCTGTTGTTCGGATTCAATATATTTTCTAGCGGCTTTAGCGTAGTAAGTGCTGTAATATTTTTGATAGTAATCTTGCCAAGCGGAGTGATATTTTTGCCAATCGGGCGCGGGGTTTGGAGAGGACGTGGCAGTAGAATTGGCGTGTCCAAAAGCAGACAAAACCTTTTTACGAG